>NZ_JBEYTW010000064.1:0-50121 GCF_040643275.1 Spirillospora sp. NPDC047418 | reverse complement strand
CGGTTCCGCGGTGCCGGGGCGGACGCCGCGGAACCGTCCAGCCCGCCGGCCCCTCCTCGGCCGCGGACCGCGCCCACCACGGCCGGCATTGCATACCAACCGGTCGGTATGTTGTGATCGAGGCGCGCGCCCCGGCAGGCGGGCGCCCCCCGGACGGAGGTCACCCCGGATGCGGACGTTCAGCGGTGTGGACGACTACGCGAAGGCCGTCGGAACCCACCTCGGCCACAGCGAGTGGCACACGATCACGCAGGAGCAGGTGGACCGGTTCGCGGACGCGACCGGCGACCACCAGTGGATCCACATCGACCCCGAGCGCGCCGCCGGAGGGCCGTTCGGCGCGACGATCGCGCACGGCTACCTCACGCTCTCGCTGATCCCCATGCTCGCCGCCGAGATCTACCGGGTCGAGGGCCTGCGGATGGGCGTGAACTACGGGACGGACAGGGTCCGCTTCCCGGCACCGGTGCCGGTCGGCTCGCGGGTCCGCGCGGGGGCCGAGTTGCTGGCGCTGGAGCGCGGCCCCGCGGGCGCCCGCGCCACGGTCCGCGTGACCATCGGGCGCGAGGGCGGCGGCAAGCCCGTCTGCGTCGCCGACACGCTGTCCGTCCTCGTCGAGTGATTGACGGCGGCGGGCCGCGGAAATTATTGTGAACCGACCGGTCGGTATGTGCTGAATTCAGCGCCGTCCCGGCCCTTCCCATCGCCGTCGCGCGCCTTCGGAGAATTGCCATGATCCCCAGCACGATGCAGGACTTCCCGCTGTCGGTCGCCGCGATCCTGCGGCACGGTGCGCGCGTCTACGGCGGTAGCGAGTGCGTCACCTGGACGGGCGGTGGCCCGCCCCGGCGGGCGACCTTCGCCGAGGTCGCCCGCAACGCCGGGCGGCTGGCGTCCGCGCTGGCCGGGCTGGGCGTCCGCCGCGGCGGCCGGGTGGCGACCTTCTGCTGGAACAACCAGGAGCACCTGGAGGCGTACTTCGCGGTGCCGGCCATGGGGGCGGTGCTGCACACGCTGAACATCCGGCTGTTCCCCGAGCAGCTGTCGCACATCGTCAACCACGCCGACGACCAGATCATCATCGTGGACGACAGCCTCGTCCCGCTGCTGGCGCGGGTCGTCCGGGAACTCCCGGCCGTCGAGGCGTACGTCGTGGTCGGCGACGGCGACGCCACGGCGCTGGAGGACAACGGCAACGGCGCCCCCGTCCTGCGCTACCGCGACCTGCTCGCCGCCGAGGAGCCCGGCTACGCGTGGCCCGACGTGGACGAACGCTCCGCCGCGTCCATGTGCTACACGAGCGGCACCACCGGCGACCCCAAGGGCGTCGTGTACTCGCACCGCTCGACGTTCCTGCACGCGATGGCCGTGCAGTCGGCGTCGATGGTCGGGATCACCGAGGCCGACCGCGTCCTGACCATCGTCCCGATGTTCCACGTCAACGCGTGGGGCCTGCCCTACGGCGCCTTCCTGTCGGGGGCCACGCTCCACATGCCGGGGCCGTTCATGCAGCCGGAGCACCTGACGAGGTTCATCGCCGAGGAGAGGAGCACGCTCGCCTCCGCCGTCCCCACCATCTGGAACGGGATCCTCGCCCACGGCGAGCAGCACGAGATCGACCTCTCGTCGCTGCGCTCGGGCACGTCCGGCGGCGCGGCCGCTCCCCGCGTCCTGCTGGAGCGCTTCGAGCAGCGCTACGGCCTGCGCATCATCCAGGGCTGGGGCATGACCGAGACCAGCCCGCTCGGCGGGATGGCGTTCCCGCCGCCGGGCGTGGAGCCCGGCACCGGCGAGGACATGGAGTGGCGCCTGAAGTCCGGCCGCGTCGCCGCCGGCGTCGAGATGCGCATCGTGGACGACGCCGGCGCCGAACTGCCGTGGGACGGCGAGGCCGTCGGCGAGATCGAGGTCCGCGGCCCCTGGATCACCGGCTCCTACCACCGCGACCCGGCGCCGCGGAAGTTCGACGGCGGCTGGCTGCGCACCGGCGACATCGGCACCATCGACGACCGCGGCTTCTTCCAGATCACCGACCGCGCCAAGGACGTCATCAAGTCGGGCGGCGAATGGATCTCCTCCGTCGAGCTGGAGAACCACCTGATGGCCCACCCCGCCGTCGCCGAGGCCGCCGTCATCGGCATCCCCGACCCGCGCTGGGACGAGCGCCCGCTGGCCTGCGTCGTGCTGCGCCCCGGCGCCACCGCGACGCCGGAGGAACTGGCGTCCTTCCTGGCCGGCAGGGTGGCGCGCTGGCAGGTCCCCGAGAACTGGACCTTCCTGGACGAGATCCCCAAGACCACGGTCGGCAAGTTCGACAAGAAGCCGCTGCGCGCGAACCACGAGAACGCGACCCTGAAGATCGAGCGCATCGAACGCTGACCGGACGGCGTCCGGAGGACGTCGGCGGTGGCCGGCGCCGCCGGGCGCCGGCCACCGAGTGGTTCCCGCGGCGTGGTGGCGATGCGGTCAGGGGGCCGGGGGGACGGGGTCCTTCAGGCCGTTGAGGAACAGGTCGACGTAGTGGTCGCTGATGGCCTCGGTCTTCAGGGTGCCGCCGTGGCGGTACCAGACGCCGATCTGGTGGACGGTGCCGAAGAAGAAGTGGACGGCGATGTCGGCGGGGACGGCGGTGCGGAAGCCGCCCTCCCGCTGGCCCTCCTCGACCAGGGCGCGGAAGCGCTCGTGGTAGCGGCGGCGCTCGGCGCGGACGGCCTCGCGGCGGTCGCGGGCGAGCAGGTGCGTGGAGCGGAAGAAGACCGTGAAGTCGTCCAGGTAGCGGAACGAGGTGTTGAGGACGTCGACGGCGGCGGCGCGCAGGCGCTCCTCGGCGGTGCCGCCGCCGTCGGCGATCTGCCGCAGGCGGGACATCTGCAGGTCGAGGAGCCGGTGGTAGATCTCGTAGAGGAGGTCGTCCTTGGAGCCGAAGTAGTGGTACATGGCTCCCTTGGTGACGCCGGCGGCGTTCACGATCTCCTGGACGGAGGTGTTCTCGAAGCCCTTCTCGGCGAACAGGCGGGTCGCCACGGCCAGCAGCCGGTCGGGCAGCGGCAGGTTGCCGGGCAGCCGGCCTACGGGCGCCTGCGTCATCACTCCTCCTCGTGCCGGGAATCCCCCGGGGTCGCGCCGCCCCGGCACGGCCGCCCGCAGTCCGCCGATCAGCCTACCGGCCGCGCGATGGTTCGGCGCGCTAGGTGATCGGGCCCGCGAATCGGCTGTTGACCGGAGCCGCCCGATGATTCTATCTTCATGGAATCCGACCAGTCGGTATGTGTATTTCGGCCTCGGCGGATTTCGCGCTGATTCATCGGCGAGGTGAGGCGTTATGTCCGGCTCCTCTGCGAACTTGGAACTACGAGAGGTGACCGTCCGCTTCGCCGGGCTGGTCGCACTGGACGGCGTGTCCCTCTCCGCGCCGCAGGGCCGGGTCACCGGTGTGATCGGCCCGAACGGCGCCGGCAAGACCACCCTGTTCAACGCCGTGTGCGGCTTCGTCCGGCCGGAGTCGGGCGAGGTGCGCTGGCGCGGCCGGGTGCTCGGCCGGCACCGGCCGCACGATCTGACCCGGCTCGGCATCGCCCGCACCCTGCAGGGTCTCGGGCTCTTCCCCGGGCTGACGGTCCTGGAGAACGTGATGGTCGGCGCCGACCGGCGCGCCGGGGCCGGGTTCTGGTCCGGGCTGCTCGCGCTGCCGCGCGCCGACCGCGACGAGGCCGCGCTGCGGGAGCGCGCGCTGGAGCGGCTCGCGGAGCTCGGCGTGGCGGGAGAGGCGGCGCGGCTGCCCGGCCAGCTGCCCTACGGGGTGCAGAAGCGGGTCGCGCTCGCGCGGGCGCTGGTCGCCGAGCCCGAACTGCTGCTGCTGGACGAGCCCGCGGCCGGGCTGTCGGCCGCCGAGATGGACGAACTGGCCGAGCTGATCCGCGGGATGCGCGGCGGGCCGGCGGTCGTCCTCGTCGAGCACCACATGGACCTGGTGATGAGCGTCTGCGACCAGGTCGTCGTGCTCGACTTCGGCAAGGTCATCGCCGCCGGCGCGCCCGCGGACGTGCGCGACGATCCGGCCGTGCTCGACGCCTACCTGGGGGAGGAGGTCGCCGGTGCTTGAGGTGACGGACCTCACGGTCCAGTACGGGGCCGTCCGCGCGCTCGGCGGCGTCGGGCTGTCGGTGGACGAGGGCTCGGTGACCGCGGTGCTGGGGGCGAACGGGGCCGGGAAGACCACGCTGCTGCGGACGATCTCCGGCCTGCTGCGCCCCCGCGCCGGCCGCGTCGAGCTGGACGGGAGGGACCTCACGCGGATGCCGGTCGAGGACATCGTCCGGCTCGGCGTCGCGCACGTCCCGCAGAGCGGCGGCGTCATCACCGAGCTCACCGTCGAGGACAACCTGCGGCTCGGCGGGCTCTGGCGCCGCGACCGGGCCGCGCTGGCGCGGCGGGTCGCCGAGATGTACGAGCTGTTCCCGCCGCTCGCCGAGCGGCGGGCGCGCACCGCCGCCACCCTGTCCGGCGGGGAGCGGCAGATGCTCGCACTGGCGCGGGCGCTCACCGGCGCGCCGCGGCTGCTGCTGGTGGACGAGCCGTCCCTCGGCCTGGCGCCGCGCGTGGTCGCCCAGCTCATGGCCGTGCTGCGGCGGCTGTGCGACGAGGACGGCCGCACCGTGCTCCTCGTCGAGCAGAACGCGCGCAGCGCGCTGTCGGTCGCCGACCGCGCGGTCGTGCTCGACCTCGGCGCGGTCGTGGCGGCGGAGGACGCCGCGGCCATCGCCGCCGACGACCGCCTCCGCCACGCCTACCTGGGGTTCTGATGGTGCGCTTCATCAATCTCACGCTCGCCGGCATCACCTCCGGCGTGGTCTTCGCGGCGGTGGCGCTCGCGCTGGTGCTGATCTGGCGGGCCACGCGGGTCGTGAACTTCGCGCAGGGCGCGATGCTGATGTTCACGACGTTCCTCGCCTGGAGCGTCATCGACGCCGGCGGGTCCTACTGGCTCGCGCTCGGCGTCGCGCTGGCGTCCGGGCTCGTGCTCGGCGCGGTCATCGAACGGGTGGTGGTCCGGCCCGTGGAGAACAAGCCGCCGCTGAACGCCGTCATCGTCACGCTCGGCCTGTACGTTCTGCTGCAGGCGGCCGCGGGCATGATCTGGGGCGACACGCCGCACTCCTACCCGCCCGCGTTCACGATCAAGGGGCTGTCGGTGGCCGGGACGCGGCTGCTGCTGTCCCCGTTCGACCTGTTCGTCATCGGCGCGGTCGCGGCGGTCATGGTGCTGCTGACGCTGCTGTTCGTCCGCACCGACCTCGGGCTGCGGCTGCGGGCGTCCGCGTTCGCCCCCGAGATCGCCCGGCTGCAGGGGGTCCGCGTCGGCCGGATGCTGACGCTCGGCTGGGCGCTCGCCGCGCTCGTCGGGTCGCTCGCCGGGGTGCTGATCGCCCCGTCGGTGTTCGTCGGGCCGGCCCAGTTCGACGCGATGCTCGTGTTCGGGTTCACCGCGGCGGTGATCGGCGGGCTGGACAGCCCGGCCGGCGCCGTCACCGGCGGGCTGGTGCTCGGCTGCGCGCTCAGCTACGTGTCCGGCTACGTCAGCTCCGACCTCGTCACGTTCGGGGCGCTCGCCGCGCTCATCACCGTCCTGATGGTCAGACCCAACGGCCTGTTCGCGGCGAGCACGGGACGGAGGGTCTGACGAGGTGGACACCGTCCTGAACGTCCTGCGCCGCTCCACGCTGACGCGGCACACCGCCGGCGCCCTCGCGGCGCTCGCCGCGCTGTACGTCCTGACCACGGCGGTCGGCCCCTACCGGGACCTGCAGATCGCCCAGGTCGCCTACCTCACCTGCGCGGTCGCCGGGCTGACCGTGCTGACGGGGCTCGGCGGGCAGATCTCCCTCGGGCACGGCGCGTTCATGGCCGTCGGCGCCTACACCGCCGCGCTCGTCATCGGGCACTGGGGCTGGCCGCTCGCGGCGGTCCTGGCGGCGGCCGCGGGCGTCACCGCCCTCGCCGGCGTGCTGGTCGGGGCGGTCGCCGCCCGGCTGCACGGCCCCTACCTGGCCGGCGCCACGCTCGCGTTCGCGGTCGGGCTGCCCGGACTCGCCAACTACGCGCCGCTCACCGACCTGCTCGGCGGGCAGAACGGGCTGACGCTCGTCCCGCCGATCCCGCCCGAGTCGCTCGGCGCGACGTTCCCGCTGGAGCGCTGGCAGGCGTGGATCTCCTGCCTCGGCGCCGTCATCACGCTGTTCCTGCTCGCCAACCTCACCCGCGGCCGGTTCGGCCGGACGCTGCGGGCCAGCCGCGACGACGAGATCGCCGCCGCGCTCGCCGGGGTCCGGGTCGCCCGGCTGCGGATCACCGCGACCGTCGTGTCGGCGGCCTGCGCCGGCCTCGGCGGCGGGCTGCTCGCCGTGGTCGCCACGCTCGCCGCGCCGGGCGCGTTCCCGCTCACCCTCTCCCTCCAGCTGATCGCCGCGATCATCATCGGCGGGCTCGGCAGCCTGGCCGGCGCCGTCTGGGGGTCGCTGATCCTGGTCTACGTGCCGACGTGGGCGTCGGACCTGTCGTCCTCGTCCGGCCTGTCGCACAACGTCGCCTCGAACCTGCCCCTCGCCGTCTACGGCCTCGTCCTCATCGTGGTGACGCTGGCCTTCCCGCGCGGTCTCCACGGAGGACTGCGCGACATCGGCGGCGCCGTCCGGCGCCGCGTGCCCACGAGGCGCGACCGTGCTCCCGGGTCGCGCGGTTCCGCAACGACCAGCACATCGGGGCCCACCACCACGCACCCAGGAGGAGCAGATGAATCGATTGCGGACGAGGGCGCTCGCCGTGATGACCGCGGCGACGCTGGCGGTCGCGGCGAGCGGCTGCGGCGGTGACGGCGGCGACGACGGCGGCTCGGCGGCGCCCGGCGTCACCGCGACCACCGTCACCATCGGCAGCCACCAGCCGCTGACCGGCCCGGCCGCGCCCGGCTACAGCGCGAACTCGGCGGCGTCGAAGGCGTTCTTCGACTACGTCAACGCCAACGGCGGCATCAACGGGCGCAAGATCGTCTACAAGTACGTGGACGACGCCTACAACCCGACCCAGACCGTCAGCGTGACGCAGAAGCTCGTCCTGCAGGACAAGGTCTTCGCGATCTTCAACGGGCTGGGCACCCCCACCCACTCCAAGGTCGTCGACTACCTCAACGCCCAGCGCGTCCCCGACCTGTTCGTCGCGTCCGGCTGCGGCTGCTGGGACGAGCCGCAGAAGCACCCGCAGACGTTCGGCTGGCAGGTCGACTACATCCGCGAGGGCAAGATCCTCGGCGACCACATCAAGAAGACGTTCGCCGGGAAGAAGGTCGCCTACTTCTTCCAGAACGACGACTTCGGCCAGGACGGCGTGAAGGGCCTCGACAAGTACATCCCGAAGGCCGACGTGGTGTCCCGGCAGTCCTACCAGCCCGGTAGCACCGACATCGGCGCGCAGGCCCAGGCGATCGCCCAGTCCAAGGCCGACGTCGTCGTGCTGTTCAGCATCCCCACCTACACCGCGCTGTTCCGGCTCGCCTCGCTGAAGCTGAACTACAAGCCGACGTTCGTCGTCAGCAACGTCGGGTCCGACCCGATCACCCTCACCGGGCTGCTGGAGAGCTTCGCCAAGAAGGGCGGCGCCGACGTCAAGGGCAGCCCGCTCATCCAGGGCATGATCACCGACGGCTACCTGGCGGCGCCCGGCGACGCCTCCAACAGCTGGACGCAGCTGTTCAAGAAGATCCACGCCCAGTACATCCCGAAGCTGCCGTTCAACGGCAACATCGTCTACGGCATGTCGGCCGCCTACACCTTCGTGCAGGCGCTGCAGGCGGCCGGGAAGAACCCGACCCGCAAGAGCCTCGTCGAGGCGCTGGAGAAGTCGCACTTCACCGGGCCGGGCGTCGTCCCGTTCGCCTTCAGCAAGGAGTCGCACGCCGGGTACACCGGCGCGGTGATCGGCACGATCAAGGGCGAGAACGTCGTGCCCGAGGGCCAGCCGCTGACCACCGACGACGGTGACGGGCCGATCCAGCCCTACACGACGCCGCAGCCGCAGGCGCCCGCCAACGGCATCCCCCCGGCCGGCTGACGGGCCCGCCGCCGTCCCGCGCGACCGCCCCCGAGGGCGCGGGACGGCGGCCCCGCCGCCCGCCGGCCGCGGCCGCCGCTCAGGCCCGGACGATCTCCGGGCCGGCGGCGGCGAGGTCGGCGGCGAGGTCGGTGTCCAGCCCGGTGTCGGTGATCAGCACGTCGATCTCGGCCAGGCCCGCGAACCGCACCAGGTGGTCGTGCCCGATCTTGGTGCGGTCGGTCAGCAGCACCCGCCGCCGCGACGAGGCGATCATCGCCTTCTTCACCGCCGCCTCCGCCTGGTCGGAGGTGGTCAGCCCGCGCTCGACCGAGCAGCCGTTGGTCGCCATGAACGCCACGTCCACCCACAGGTCGGCGAGCGGGCGCAGCACCCAGTCGTCGACCGTGGCGAGCGTCCGGCCGCGCACCCGGCCGCCCAGGATGATCACGGTCAGGTTGGGGCGGGTGGCGAGCACCGCGGCGTGCGGCGGCGAGTTCACGATCACGGTCAGCTCGCGGTCGGTCGGCAGCAGCTGGACGAACCGGGCCGTGGTCGTGCCCGCGTCCACGATGATCGACCCGTCGGCGGGCAGCTCCGCCAGCGCCGCCTTGGCGATGCGCTGCTTCTCCTCGGTCATCACCGCGTCCCGCGCCGCCAGCTCCGGTTCGAAGCCGAGCCGCTCGACCGGCATCGCGCCGCCGTGCACCCGCCGGACCGTCCCGGCCCGCTCCAGGACGGTCAGGTCCCGGCGGATCGTCTCGGTCGTGACCGAGAACTCCTCGGCCAGCGCCACCACGTCCACCCGGCCCTTCGAGCGCGCCAGCGCAAGGATCGCCTGCTGCCGTTCCTCGGCGTACATGCCCCTCCCACCCGTCCCGCGTCAGGTCAGCTCCGTCCCGCGTTCATTGTGGCGGGTCCGGGCGATCTCGCGCGCCTCGGCCGGATTATCGGCGGCGAGAACGTGCCCGGCCGGCTCCGCGCACCCGGCGAACGTGAACCGCAGCAGCGCGGCGCGGACGGCCCGCAGTGCGGCGGAGGGACCTCGACCATCACGCCGGCCAAGGGCAGCCCCAGCGACCGGGCGAGGATCGCGGTGTGCCCGGTCGGGCCGCCGCGCTCGGTCACCAGCGCGAGGACGGCGGCGGTGTCGAGCGCGGCGGTGTCGGCGGGCGACAGGTTGTCCGCGACGAGGACGAACGGGTGCCCGGCACCGGCAGGCCCAGCACGGCGGCGGCGGCGCGGCCGGACAGGTCGGTGAGGTCGGCGCCCCGCTCGGCGAACACGCCGCCCGCCGCCAGCAGCGGCCGCGCCTGCTCACCGAACGCGCCGTGCTGCGCGTGCGCCGCGTCCGCGCCCTCCTCGACGCGGCTGCGGACGCCGGCGGGCGGTATCGGGTCGCCGGTGATCGCCGCCTGCGCCGCGAGGATCTCGCGGGCCTCCGGCGTCGGCGCGGTCGCCGCCCGCTTCTCCAGCTCGGCCGCGACCGCCGCCGGCGCCCGGACCGCCGGCCGCTCCTCCTCCGCCGCGGCGTCGGTGCCGGCGCGCGGCGGCGGGAGGGCGGGCGGCGGCGCCATCACCTCCACCGGGCCCGCCGCCCCGGGGCCCACCCGAGACCGGTCGGCTCACGCATGGTCGGGCTCCTCGGCGTCCAGGTCGCGGGCGAGGAGGCCGGCCAGCTCGTCCAGGGCCTCGGCGGCGCCGTCCCCGTCGGCGGACAGCGTCACCTCCGTGCCCTGCGCGGCGCCGAGCGACAGCACGCCGAGGATGCTGTTCGCCGGGACGGGCGCGCGGTCCCCGACCCGGATGGACACCGGGACGGGCTGCTGCGCGGCGATGTGCACGAAGATCTTCGCGGGCCGGGCGTGCAGGCCCTGCGCGGAGCCGATGATGACGCTGCGTTCGGGCACGGCTGCCTCCTTGGGGTGATGGTCAGGGTTCGATCGTGACCTTGATGGCCGCGCCCCGGGTGACGAGGTCCAGGGCGTCGTGCAGGGCGTCCAGGGGGAGCCGGTGGGTGATGAGGTCCTCGACCGGGACCTGCCCGGAGCCGATCAGCTCCAGCGCGCGGGCGTTGTGCGCGGGGCTGGACCCGTTCGCGCCGACCAGCGACAGCTCCCGGTAGTGGACGCGGTTGGCGTCCACGGAGATCACCGGGTCGTCCTTCGGCAGGCCGCCGAACAGGCTGACCCGGCCGCCCGGCGCCATCAGCCGCTGCGCCTGCTCCTGCGCGGCGGCCGACGCGGCGGCGGTGATCGCGACGTCGGCGCCCCGGCCCCCGGTGCGGGCGAGGACCTCCTCGACCACGTCGGTGGCGCTCCCGTCGATCGCGGCGTCCGGCTTGACGATCGCGGCGGCCCGGTGCAGCCGCTCGGCGTTGACCTCGACGAGGAACACGCGGGCGGCGCCCCGGGCCCGCGCGACCCGCACGTGCAGGCAGCCGACCGGGCCGGAGCCGAACACCACGACGTCGTCGCCCTCGCCGACGCGCGCCAGCTCCTGGCCGTTCAGGACGCAGGCGAGCGGCTCGGCCACCGACGCCTCGGCGAACGACACGCCGTCCGGGATGCGGTTCACCCCGTCCACGGCGAGCACCTTCGCCGGGACGATCATGTACTCGGCGAACCCGCCGTCGTAGTGGTACCCCATCGACTCCTGCGCGGTGCAGACCGTCATGCGGCCGCGGCGGCACTCGGGGCACGTCCCGTCCGGGACGGCCGCGATGACCTGGACGCGGTCGCCCGCCGCCCAGCCCTCCGCGCCGTCGCCGGCCGCGACGACCTCGCCGGCGATCTCGTGGCCCATCACCCGCGGCGGGACGATGTGGTGGTGCCCGAAGCGGGAGATCTTCACGTCGGTCCCGCAGGTGGAGCAGTTCCGGACGCGGATCTTCAGCTCGCCGGGGCCGGGCTCCGGCTCCGGGGCCTCCTCCAGCCGGATGTCGCCGGGTGCGTAGAAACGGGCGACCTTCATACGGTGTGTCCCTGTTCTGTCGGTTGCTGGTCTTCTGCCTGAGGGGCGAGCAGCGCGAGCACCTGCTCGGGCTCGGTGGCCTCGCGCAGCGCGCGGGCCCGGCCGGGGTCCATGAGGATCTCGGCGAGCTCGGCGAGGATCTCCATGTGGCCGCCGCCGCGCGCGGCGATCGCGATGCACACGGTGACCTCGTTGCCGTTCCAGTCCGCCCCGTCGGGGAACCGGACGACGGCGAGGGCGTCCCGGTGGATGAGGTCGCGCCCCTCGCTGGTGCCGTGCGGGATCGCCACGCCCTCGCCGAGGTAGGTGGAGATCGAGCGCTCCCGCTCCAGCATCGCGTCGATGTAGCCGGGCTCGACGGCGCCGGTGTCCACCAGGACCTGGCCGCACAGCCGGACCGCGTGGTCGCGGCCCGCGGCGCGGGCGTCCAGCCGGATCGCCTCCCGCGCGAGCAGGCCGGCGGCCCGGTCAGCCACCGACCTCACCGCCGTCCTTGATCGCCTTGACGAGGCGGTCCACGGCGGGGTCGCCGATGTAGACCTCGAAGGTGATCACCGGGGTGTCCCCGGCGCCGCGCCGGGCCCGGTCGGCGAGCCCGGTGTGGGTGACGACCACGTCGGCGTCGGCGGGGATCGAGTCGACGGGCGTGTGCTCGACCGTCACGTCGCTCTTCTTCAGCTTCTTGCGCAGCTGGCCGGCGAGCATGACGCTGCTGCCCATTCCGGCGTCGCAGGCGATCACGAGCTTGCGGATGTCCTTGCCGTTCATCGTTGCCGTGCCCTTCCTCGGACGGTTCGGGGGATGGTTCAGGACGCGGCCGCCTTCTTCGCGGCCGCCTTGTTCTCCGCCGTCTTGCTCTTGGCCTCTGCCAGCTCGTCCTCGGCCGCCGACTCGTCGTCGTCCTCCTCCTTGGGCTCGGCGAGCCTGCCGAAGCCGAGCAGCGCGGCGCCGACCCCGAAGGACACGGCCGCGGAGGCGAACAGGCCGGTGTAGACGCCGATCCAGTTGCCGACGCCGCGCGGCGTCTGGGCGAGGTAGGCGAAGATGCTGCCGGGGGACGGGGTGGCCACGAGCCCGACACCGGTCGCGACGAAGATCGCCACGCCGGTCATGCCGCCGGCGATCGCGGCGAGGATCATCCGCGGCTTCATCAGGATGTAGGGGAAGTAGATCTCGTGGATGCCGCCGAAGAAGTGGATGATGGTGGCCGCCGGGACGCTCGGGCGCAGCCGCCGCGGGCCGAAGAACCAGTAGGCGAGCAGGACGCCGAGGCCGGGCCCGGGGTTGGACTCCAGCATGAACAGCACCGACTTGCCGTGCTCGGCGGCCTGCTGCACGCCGAGCGGACCGAGCACGCCGTGGTTGACGGCGTTGTTCAGGAACAGCACCTTCGCGGGCTCGATGAGCAGGGACGTGAGCGGCAGCACGTCGTGGTCGACCAGCCAGCTCACCCCGTCCCCGGCCCAGTCGGAGAAGGTGTTCATGATCGGGCCGATCACCAGGTGGCCGGCGACCGCCATGGCGCCGCCGATGATCCCGGCGGAGAAGTTGTCCACCAGCATCTCGAACCCGGTCCGGACGCGCTCCTGGACGAGGCCGTCGAACAGCTTGATCAGGTACGCGGCCAGCGGGCCCATGATCATCGCGCCGAGGAACATCGGCACGTCCGCGCCGACGACGATGCCGACGGTCGCGACGGCGCCGACCACCGCGCCGCGCTGGCCGTGCACGATCCGGCCGCCGGTGTAGCCGATCAGCAGCGGCAGCAGGAACTTGATCATCGGATCGACCAGCTCGGCCAGGTCCTTGTTCGGCAGCCAGCCGGTGGGGATGAACAGCGCGGTGATCAGACCCCAGGCGATGAACGCGCCGATGTTCGGCATCACCATCCCGGCCATCTTGCCGCCGATGCGCTGGACGGTCGCCCGGAGCCCGCTGCCGGTGGGCTCCGGTGTGTACGTGTCGGCCATCTCCGGCCTCCCGTCGATCGGGGGTGGGTACTGCGGAATCGTCAGGTGGGTCGTCAGGTGAGGAGGGGCCGGGCCAGGTCCGGCCGGGGGTGGATGCGGACGATGTCGCGCCGGACGTCGGCGGCGCCCGGCATCCGGCTCGCGGGCATCCGCACGGCCGCGGCGCCCCAGGCCAGCGCCTCGGTGAGCGCGCGGGCCCCGCGGGCGCCCGCGGCGAGGAACCCGGCGAGCAGGGCGTCACCGGCGCCGACCGTGCTGCGCGGGCCGGCGACGGGCGCCTCGCCGGTGAGGACGCCGTCGTCGTCGACGAGCACCGCGCCCTCGGCGCCGAGGCTGACCAGGACGGCGCGGGCCCCCCGCGCCCGCAGCTCCGCGGCGGCCCCGACGACGTCGGCGACGGTGTGGACCGGTCCGCCGACGGCCTCGGCGAGCTCCTCCCGGTTCGGCTTGATCAGGTCGGGGCCGGCGGCGACGGCGGCGCGCAGCGCCGGGCCGCTGGAGTCGACCGCGACGCGGATGCCGTCCGGCGCGAACCGGCGGCACAGCGCGGCGTAGGTGTCGTCGGGGACGCCGGGCGGGAGGCTGCCGCAGCCGACCACCCAGCTCGCCGCGCCGGCCTCGGCGACCACGACGGAGCCGATCTCCTCCAGTTCCGCGGCCGTCAGCGCGCCGCCCGGCTCGTTGAGCTTGGTGTCGACGCCGCCGGGCTCGACGATCGTCACGTTGGACCGGGTGCGCCCCTGGACGCGGACGGCGCGGACGCGCATGCCCTCGGCGGCCAGCAGCCGGTGCAGCTGGTCGCCGTCGGCGCCGCCCACCGCGACCACGGCGGTGGACGCGACCCCGTTGGCGAGCAGTGCCCGGGACACGTTGACGCCCTTGCCGCCCGGGTCCAGCCGCGCCGACCGGGCCCGGATGACGGCGCCGCGGGTCAGTACGTCCACCTCGATCGTGCGGTCGAGGCTCGGGTTGAGCGTCACCGTCACGATCATGCGCGGGCCGTTCCCCGGTACATGTTGCTTCCCTTCCGTTTGATTTTGTTTCCCTTGTATTTAGGCCCGTTTAGCGCCGTCGTCAAGAGGTACCGACGGGTTTTCACCCCGGAGGACGCGTCCGCCGCCAGAGTCCGGAACGGCTGCGCGGGAACCGGGCGCGACCGGGGGAGGACGCGCGGCGGGAGGGCAAGTCGGGGCGGCCGTTCATGGTCGTCTTGTCCGATCGTGGGGAGGATGGACGGAGGGGGTGGAGCGATGCGCGAGGCGGGAGGGGCGTCGTGACCCGGGCCGGCCCGGCCGCGTCCGGAGCGGAGGACGGGGACGGCGACGGGGGACGGGCGGGGTCGGCGGCGCGCGAGATCGTCACCGCGCTGGCCGTCCTGGTCGTGTACCTGGTGTTCACCCACGCGTTCAGCGGCGACCGCGCGGCCAGCGACGCGCACGGGCGCGCGCTGCTGGACTTCGAGCGCTGGGCCCGCCTGGACGCCGAGCGCCCGCTGAACGACCTGCTCGCCCGGCACGGCGGGCTCGGCGCCGCCGCCGCGTGGGAGTACGCGACGACGTACGTGATCGGTACCTTCGGGTTCCTGATCTGGCTGTGGTGGCGGCGGAACCCGGCCTACGAGTGGGCGCGCAACACGCTGATCCTGGTGACGCTGATCGCGATCTGCTGCTTCGCGGTCTGGCCGACGACCCCGCCCCGGCTGCTGCCGGGCGAGGGGTTCACCGACATCATCGCCATGCACCATCCGCCGGCCACCTGGGGCAGCGAGGTCGTGTCCGCGGGCGCCAACCCGTACGCGGCGATGCCGAGCCTGCACATCGGCTGGGTCGCGTGGATCGGGGTCGCGGCGGTGCGGGCCCGCTGCCGCCCGTGGTTCACCTGGCTCTGCGCCCTGCACCTGGTGGTGACGGGACTGGTGATCGTCGCGACGTCCGCGCACTACGTCGTGGACATCCCGGGCGGGCTGCTGCTCCTCCCGGCGGCCGCCGCCGCCGAGCGGGCGCGCGCCCGGCTGATCGGCGGACGCCGGACGCCGGGCGGCGCGGCAGTGGGCGAGGCGGCCCTGGGCAGAGCTGCGCCGGGCAGGACGGTGCCGGGCAGGGCGCGAGCGGGCCGCGCAGGGCGGCGCAGGGAGCAGCGGGTGGCCGCCGCCGACGCGTTCTTCCTGCACGTGGAGAGCCGGGCCGTCCCGCAGGTGGTGGGCGGGGTCGCCGAGTTCGCCGGGCCCGGGCCGCCGGCGGAGCGGGTGCGCGCGCTGTTCGCCGAGCGGCTGCCCCGGCTGCCGCGGCTCACCCAGCGGGTCCGCCCCGGCGGCGCCCTGCGCCGGCCGCGCTGGGTGGACAACGGCGCCGTCGACCTGCGCCGGCACGTCCAGGTACTGGAGCTGCCCGCGTCCGGCGGGCGGCGCGCGCTGGACGGCCTCGTCGCCCGCCTCGTCGCCGAGCCGCTGGACCCCGGGCGCCCGCTGTGGCGGTTCTGCCTCGTCCGCCGCGGGCCCGCCGGCCCGGACGCCGTCGTGGTGCTGTTCCACCACGCGATCGCCGACGGCATCGGCGTCGTCGACATCCTGCGCGGGATCCTCGACCCCGCGCTGCCGGAGGCGGCCCCGGCGCGCGGCCCTGGCCGCCTCGCGCGGGCCGCCGCCGTCCTGCCCGGCCTGGTCCAGCTCGGCCTCGACGGCGCCGCCCGCACGGTGTCGGTCGCCGGCCCGCTGGGCCCGGAACGCTTCTTCGGCACCGCCACGCTGCCGCTCGACCGGGTCCGGGCCGTCGCCCGCGCGGCCGGTGCGCGGGTCACCGACGTGCTGCTCGCGCTGGTCGGCGAGGCCGTCGCCGGCGTCCTGGCCGAACGCGGCGAGCCGGTGGACGGCCGGCCGCTGCGCACCGCCGTCCCGATGACGCTGCGCGCCCCCGAGCCGCCCGGAACGGGCCGCACCGCCGTGCCGGGCAACCTGACCGCCGCGCTGCGCCTGGACGTGCCGGTCGGCGCGATGCCGGTCCTGGACCGGCTGGCCGCCGTGCACGCGGCGGCCGAGCGGCGCCGCAGGTCCGGCCGGGCGCCGGCGAGCACCGCCGCGATGCGGCTGATGGGCGCGCTGCCGCCGCCGCTGCACGCCCGCGCCGCCCGCCGCACCTACCGGGCCGGCTTCTTCGGTGGGATCGTGTCCAACATGCCCGGACCGCCGCTGCCGATGTCGCTCGTCGGGGCGCGGCTCGGGGACGTCCACCCGATCCTGCCCCTCGCCGACGGGGTGCCGTTCGCCGTGGGCGCGCTCAGCTGGAACGGGGCCCTGCACATCTCGGTGACCGCCGAGCCGAACGTGCTGCCGGAGGGGGCCGCGTTCCCGGACGCCCTGCTGCGGGCCTTCGAGCGGCTGGCCGCCGCCACCGCGGGCGACGGCGCGGGGAGCGGCGCGGGCAGCGAGGCGCAGAGCGGGACGGCCTGATGGCGTGGTCGGTGGGCTTCGCCGTGCTCGCGGCGTTCCTGTTCGCCGCCGCCGCCGCGCTGCAGTACCGGGCCGCCCGGCGGGCGGTGCGCGGCGGCTCGGACGCCGGTGCCGCGCACGGGCTGCTCCGGCGGCTGGTCCGGGACCCGGTGTGGCTGACCGGGTGGGGGGTGAACCTCGCCGGCTTCTGCGCCCAGGCGATCGCCCTGCACTTCGGCTCGACCGCGATCGTCCAGCCGCTGCTGGTCACCCAGCTGGTCTTCACGATCGCGCTCGGCACGGTCGGCACGGGGCGCCGCCCCGCGCGGATCGACCTGCTCGGCGGGGTGTTCGTGTCGGCGGGCCTCGCCGTGCTGTTCACGGTGCCGGGCGCGATCCCGCCGGAGGGCGAGCCGTCCCGGCCCCGGATCTTCGTCGCGGGCCTGATCGCGGCGCCGGTCATCGTCCTGCTGTCCCGGGCGGCGTGGCTGCGCGCGGGCCCGACGCGGGCGGCGCTGCTCGGCGTGTGCGCCGGGCTGTTCTTCGCCGCCACCGCCGTGCTGATCAAGCTCACCACCGCCGACCTCGTCGATCACGGGATCGCCGCCACCGCCGCCGACTGGCCCGGCTACGCGCTCGCCGGCAGCACGCTGCTCGGGCTGGTCCTGGAGCAGCGGGCGTTCGCCGCCGGGTCGCTCCCCGCCGCGATGACCGCGATGACGATGACCAACCCGATCGCCTCCTACCTGGTGGCCGCCTTCGCCTTCGCGACGCTGCCGCCCCGGACCGCCGCGGCGTTCGTCGCCGTGTCGTTCACCGTCGTGCTGCTCACCATCGGGGTCGCGCTGCTCTCCCGCTCCGCGCACGCCGCCCGCGGGCACGACGAGCCCCGTACACTCCCGCCATGAGGGATCGCAGTTGATCACCCGCCGCGCGCTCCTGCTGGGCGGGCTCGCCGGCGCCGGTGCCGCCGTGGCGATGTCGGGCACCGGATACGCGCTGGTGGAGAACGAGGTGCTGCCCGGCAAGGTCCGCCTCGACCGCGCACTCGGCCGATGCGGGCAGGTGCCCGCGCCGCCCGCCGCGTCCGCCGCCGTCCAGCGGATGACGTGGCGGTCCGCGCACCGGCGCACCACCGTCACCGCCACCATCGTCCCGCCGGCGCGGGGCCGCTCCCTGCGCGGCCTGCCGGTCGTGGTCGCGCTGCACGGCAGCGGCGGCACCGGGGCGAGCGCCGTGTCGGGCCTCGCGCTGGACCACTACCTGCCGGACGCCGTCGCCGGCGGGGGCGTCCCGCCGTTCGCCCTGGTCGCGGTGGACGGCGGCCCCGACACCTACTGGCACGCGCGCGCCGGCGGCGACGACCCCATCGCGATGATCGTGGACGAGCTGCTGCCGCGGCTGCGCGAACGCGGCGCCCGGACCGGCCGCATCGGTGCGATCGGCTGGTCGATGGGCGGCTACGGCGCGCTCGTGCTGACCCGCAGGCTCGGCGCCGGGCGGATGGCGGCCGCGGTCGCCTCGTCCCCGGCCCTGTTCACGTCGTACGAGGACGCCCGCGCCACCAACCCGCGCGCCTTCGACGACGCGGCCGACTACGCGCGCAACGACGTCTTCGCCGCGCTGGACGAGCTGAAGGGCGTCCCGCTGCGCGTCGACTGCGGGACGAGCGACCCCTTCGCCGCCATGGCGCGCAGGTTCCGGGACCGCGTCCACCCGGCGGGCGCGATGGCCGGCGGCTGCCACGACGGCGCCTTCTGGCGTCCGCGCCTGCCCGCCCAGCTCGCCTTCCTCGGCCACCGCCTGGCCGGCGGCTGATCAGGCCGTCCGGGCGGCGCGGCCGGCGCGGACCAGCCAGCTCAGCATCAGCATGAGGTCGAGCCGGCCGTCCACCTGGGTGAACCGCCCGCCGGTCAGCTCGGCGATGCGGCGCAGCCGGTACCGGACGGTCTGCTCGTGGATGTGCAGCCGCTCCGCCGCGATCACCGCGTTGTCGCCGCACTCCAGGTAGGTCAGCAGCGTCTCGGCGAGCGGCTGGCGGCGCGCCGGGGGCAGTTCCAGCAGCGGCCCGAGGACGGCCTCGGCGGTCGCGCCGATCAGCTCGTCGGCGGCGAGCGCGGCCAGCGACGCGATGTGGTCCGCGCACCGGACGGGGGCGTCGCGCGGCAGCAGGCCGCGCTCGGCCAGCGTCAGCGCGTGCCGGGCCCAGCGCAGCGAGACCGCGCCCTGCCCGAGCGGCACCGTCGGCCCGATCGCGGCGGTGCCGAGCCTGCGCAGCACCGGCCACAGGCGATCCTGGCCGGGGCCCTCGGGGTCGGGCACCACCAGGAACGGGACCGGCGCGTCCCAGTCGGCGAGCACCCCGGGCGGCAGGATCCGCGCGCCGCCGGGCGCGCCGGCCGGCAGCGCGACCAGGGCGATGCTGCGGGGCGGCTCCCAGCGGGCCGCGACCGCCAGCTCGGTGATCGTCTCCGCGGCGGGCGGCGGCTCGGCGACCAGCAGGTCCCGCAGCCGCTCGCGGCGCCGCTCCCGCTCGGTCGCCAGCTGGCCCTGCTGGCGGGCGTACCCCTGCGCGGCGGCGTCGGCGACCCGCGCCAGCAGCATGAACAGCGAATCGGTCAGCCGGCTCAGCGTCTCCCGCGACCAGCCGAGCCGGTAGGCGTCCTTGATGAACCGCCGGCAGGCGACCTGGCTGCTCACCCGCATCGCGTTCTGCAGCGCGCCGAGGCTGCGGCCCTGCCGGGCCTCCTCCTCGCCGAGCCGCAGGTACAGCTCGGTCAGCTGCCGCGCGTCGGCGTTCGGGTGGTCGACGGAGTCGACGAAGAACGCGACGGTGTCGGCGACGGTCCGCTCCACCCGCTTGGCGTACTCGCCGCCGTCGTCGCCCGCGTACTCGGGGACCTGGTCGCGGATCTCGCGTTCCATCTCGTCGACGGCGGCCTGGAGGTGCTGCCGCAGAAGTTCCGGCAGCTCGGCGGGCATGGGCCCTGATGTCATCCGGTGTCCGTTCCGACGGGCTGGGGGCTGGGCGGATCGGCCTCACCCTAAGCAAGAACCGGGTGGCTGTCATCACTCGGCCCCCGGCCCCCGGCCGCCGCCGGACGGCGGTCAGGAGCGGGTCGGCTGCGGGGCCGTGTTCGAGGCCGTGTTCGGGGCGCCGCCCGCGCCCGCGCCCGGGGCGGCTCGGTGCCGGGCCGTGAGGCGGCGCCCGAGGCGCTGCGCGGGGCGTTCGACGTACCGGTGGGTGAGCGCCGCCGACACCAGCACGCCCGCGACCAGGACCACGCCCCAGGCCGCCCGGACGGGGACGGGCAGGCCCCAGGTGTCCTCGCCGGCCGCGTACCAGACCACCTGGACGACCAGCGGATGCAGCAGGTAGAGGGAGTAGCTGACCAGTCCCGACCACACCAGGAACCGGGGCATGCGGCGGCCGCGGAGGGCGAGGCCGGCCAGGAAGGTCAGCCACGCGGCCGCCACGGCGATCGTCCAGTCCCGCCCGAGCGGGTTCGGGTTGGCGTACAGGGCCCAGGACGTCGGGGTGCGCAGGCCCGCCACGAGCGACAGGGCCGGGACGACCGCGACCATCGCGACGGCGGGCCACCTGCGGAGCCGCCCCTCCTGGATGGCCCGGACGGCCGTCCCGGCGAACATCGTGGCGATGATGCACAGGCTCTCGATGGCGCCGATGCGGCTGTTGAGCACGAGCAGCGTCAGGGCCAGCCCCGCGACGACCGCGACCCCCGCCCGCCGCGTCGCGCGCCGGTTGCCGAGCATGGCGGCGAGCCCGCCGACCAGCAGCAGCGCGGCCGCGATGATCGTCCCGCCGGGCCAGCGGGAGGCCAGCAGCCCGGACGGCAGCGCCACGCCGAGGATCGCCGCGCCCACGCCGAACCCCAGCGCGACGCGGGCGCTGGAGCGGTGCACCCCGGCGACGAACATCGCCGTGATGAGCAGGTAGAACACCATCTCGTAGGACAGCGTCCAGAGCACGTTGACGGCGTTCGGCACGCCCAGCAGGTCCTGCAGCATCGTCAGGTGGGCGAGGGCGGCCTCCCAGGGCCGGTCGCCGAGCGCGGCGGGCAGCCCGTAGGTCACGCCGGCCGTGGCGAGGACCAGGGTGAGCACCAGCGACACGCCCCAGGCGGGGTACAGCCGGAAGAACCGCCCGGTCCAGAACTCCCGGACGTTGCCACGCCGCTGCAGCGAGAACGGCACGACGTAGCCGCTGACGAGGAAGAACACGAACACCCCGTACCGGCCGAAGTCGAACCAGGGGCTGGCCGTCCGGCGCACCTCGGGCAACAGCACGTCGAGGGAGTGCTCGAACACCACCACCAGGGCGGCGAGGCCGCGCAGGGCGTCGAGCCACCCCATCCGCGAGGCGTGTCCCGATGCGGTACCGGTCGTCTGGGCTGGAGGCAGGGTGTTCGTCGGCATCGGGGGCCACCATAGGGGCCGAACCGTTACCTTCTCTAACGGGTGAATGAGATTTTTGTGGGATAACGGCCCGCCGGCTGACTCAGCGTAACGGGGCGGAAGCAGCCGTACGGCGGGCCGGAGCAGGGCCGCCGCCGGACGGGACCGGAGCCCGCGCCGGGATGCCGGTGTGATCAACGCCACACCCCGCCGGGAGGCGTCAGCGGACGCCGACGGCACCGTACAGCAGCGGGCCGCCGAGGGGCGCCGGGCCGGTGATCGGCACCACCCCGGGCGGGAGCGGCCGGAACGGTCCGAGCAGGCGCGCCACGTCGGCGCCGCCGCGCGGGTACAGCGGGACGCCGCTCGCCTCGCGGTAGCGCCGCGCGGCCTCGGCGGCCGCGGCCGGGGCGAAGTCGGCGGTGAGGTGCGAGACGACCAGGGCGCTGCCCGGCGCGGCGGACGCGGCGAGCCGGGAGATGAGGCCGCCGGCGCCGGGCAGGAAGTGCAGGACGGACGACAGCACCAGCGCCACCGGCTCGGCCGGGTCGATCAGCCGGCGCACCTCGGGGCTGCCCAGCACCGCGTCCGGGTCCCGGACGTCGGCCCGCAGCGCCGCGATGTTGCCGCCGTCGATCAGCAGCGCGCGGGCGTGGGCGATGACGAGCGGGTCGCGGTCGACGTAGACGACGCGGGTGCCGGCGATGTGGCGGGCGGCCATCTGGTGCAGGTTGTCGGCCCGGGGCAGGCCGCAGCCGAGGTCGACGAACTGCCGGACGCCGCGCTCGGCCAGCAGCCGGACCGACCCGGCGAGGAAGGCGCGGGCGGCGCGGGCGGCCTCCGCCGCCTGCGGGAGGACCTCCAGGATCCGGTGCGCGAGCAGGCGGTCGCAGGAGTAGTTGTCCTTGCCGCCGAGGAGGTAGTCCTGGACGCGGGCCGGACCCGGCCTGTGCAGGGCGAGCGGGGCCTCCGGCGCCCGCGTCCCGGCCGTGGTCATGTCGTTCACCTATCGCCTTCCCTGAGGGGAGGAGTGCAATGGCTCCTTCCGACGGTAGGCGGCCGGGCCGGGGAGCGCGCGGCCGGGTCCGGTGGGCGGGGGGCGGGCGGCGCGTCCGGTGGCCGCATCGGGCCAACCGTGTTTGGCGGGCGCCCCGCCGGGCCGGGGGGCCGCGCGGCGGGCATCAGGAGCGCGGCGGGGGACGGACGGTCGCCGCGCGCTCACAGCGGCGTGCGGACGCGCGCGGCGCGTGGCCGCATCCGGCCATGACACGGACCTGACCGCCGCGGTCGGCGCCCTGTCGGAACCTGGTTCAGCTCCCCTGCCCGGGGTCCCGCCACATGAGCCAGACCGGCGGGCAGCCCCGCCCCGGGAGGGCCAGCTCCCGGGTCACCCGGAACCCGAACCGCTCGTAGTAGGGGACGTTCTGCTCCTTGGAGCTCTCCAGATAGGCGGGGATCCCCGCGGTGTCGCAGCGGTCCAGCCGGGACCGCAGCAGCGCGCCGCCGAGGCCGCCGCCCTGCGCCGGGGGATCGGTGCCGAGCACCGACAGGTACCAGTGCGGCTCCCGGGGATGGTGCCGCTCGATCGCGCCGAGCGTGCGCAGCGTGACCGGCACCCGCGCGCCGAGGATCCGCAGCAGCGGCACCGCCTGCGCCGCCTGCAGCCGGACCGGCACCCGCCAGTGGCCGGGCGGGTCCCACAGCGCGGCCGCCGCGACCGCGCCGTCCCGGCCGGCCGTCTCGGTGGCGCCGTGCCGCAGGTGCACCCGCCGCAGCAGGACGCCGAACAGCCCGGTCAGCCGCCGCACCCGCGACGCGTCATCGGGCAGCAGCCAGCGCCAGACCGGGTCGTCGTCGAAGGCGCGCGCCAGGACCGGCGCGATCGCCGCCGCGTCGGCGCCGGCGGCCGTGCGGACGAGCGGGGACGGCTGGGAGGGGGATGTCATGGCGCGGCCTCCAGGAGGGACGCGCCGATCCTCTCACGCGCAGAAGCGGCGGCGGCGGCGCCGGTCGCCGCGCGGCCGGGTCAGCTCGTCCAGGACCAGGCTCGCGCCCGCCCCCACCAGCCAGGTGTCCTTGGCGAGCGCGATGCCCTCCTGGGTCGGCCGGATGCCGCCCTCCTGGCGCATGCCCGGGAGCCGCAGGTAGAGGCCGGCCAGCCCGGCGGAGAACGCGGTGAGCGCCGCGCCCGCGACCAGCGACGGCACGAACGGCGCCAGCAGCGCGCTGCCGAGCGCGAGCTCGGCCCGGGCGAGGTTGCGGGTGAAGGTCCGCGCGTCCTGCGATTCCAGGAACGGGTAGGCGGTCTTCGCCATGCCGTGGGTCGCGTCGGCCGACTCGTCCAGGGCCTGGATCTTCGACAGGCCCGAGTTCAGGATGAAGGCCCCCACGGTCAGCCGGATCGGGACCTGGTGGGCGCGAACTAGAAAACGCATCGTTCCCCATAACGATCGGTGGATCGGGCGCAGGGATCATTCCCGCCGTTCGTCCGCCGCACCTGAAGCCGGGGTCAAGTCTCGCCCTACCGGGGCGCGGGCCGGCAGGCGCTCCGCTCGCCCAGGTAGACGCGGGTCGCGGTGCCGTGCGGGCCGGTGTGGACGCGGACGAGGTCGGCGAGGTGGTGCACCAGCAGGATGCCCCGGCCGCCGTGCGGGCTCATGTCCGCGGGCCGCCGGCCGGCGAGCGGGTCGGTGATCGTCCCGGCGTCGCTGACCTCGCAGACGGCCCGGCCGTCCTCCGACCAGAACCGGGCGGTGCCGGCCCCGCCGCCGTGCAGGCAGGAGTTGGCGGCCAGCTCGCTGACGGCGAGCTCCATGTCGCCCGCGGCGTCGGCGCCGAGGCCGAGCGCGGACGCCCAGCGGCAGGCGAACTCGCGGAGGCGGGGGAGCGCGTCCAGGTCGAAACGCATCGTGACCGCGCCCCGCGGTTCCGGCAGCGGCCGGTTGTAGGCGCGGATCACGCGGTGCGGCGCGTACTCGGCGCTCGCGCGCTCGCCGCGCCGGTCGATCACGGTGGGATGGGTGGCGCGGGCGTCGGCGAGCGCGACGGGGTCCAGACCGGACTCGTCGTAGGGGCACAGGATCGACACGCCGCGGCCCGCGAACGCCAGGTTGATCAGCGCCTCGTGCTGGGCGCAGGCCGGGTACTCGGCGGCGGTGCGGCCGGGCCAGACCGGCTCGCCGATGATCCGGACCCGCCCGCCGGTGTGCCGGTCGGCGAAGTCGCGCAGCACGCCGGGGATGATGCGGCCGGGGTTGCGCCCGGCCTCGGCCATGTCCAGCCAGGTGACCTCGCCGGCGGTCGCGCCGAGCGCGTCGCGCAGCAGGCCGAGGCGGCGGCCCGGCACGGCCACCGCGACCGGTTCGCCCGCCGCCCGCCCCGCGCGGACGAACGGGACGGTGCCGGCGAGGTACTCCTCGTCGTCCCGGTAGAAGAGCGCGGGGTGGAGGAACGGGCCCCGTGGCGCCACGCCCGGTGCACCGGGCCTGATGCTCATCTCGCGGTCGCTCCGTCCGGGCTCGCTGCGGTCACCTGCATCGGATCGAGGGTACGCGCCTGGGCACGGCGGTGCGAGACGGGCCCATGGTGGCGTCCCCCGACGTCAGCGATGACTGGTTCAGACCAGTGGTACCCACGCCTGACCGGGGAAAACGGGGGAAATGTGCAAAATTGTCTTTTCGCACCGCGGGGGCGCCCGGCGGCTCACCGGCCCGGGAGCAGCGCCGCGTCGACGACGTCGGCCAGCCGGCCGCGCCTGCGGTAGGCGGCCCGCTGCCGGTCGGCGCCCGTCCCGCCGGCGAGCAGCCGCCAGACGCCGGCGGTGACGAACGCCGCCTCCCCGGCGTCGCCGAGCGCGGGCAGCACATGCGCCAGCAGGTCGCCGGCCTGCTCCCGGAAGCCGGCCGGACGGCCCGTGCACACGTCCACGCCCCGGCCCGCGAGGCCGTCCCGCGCGGCCAGCCAGTACGCCGCGCGCAGCATCTCCTGCGGCGGGTCGGGCGCCCGCTCCCCGGCCTCCACCGCCCGGGACGACACCCGCACCAGCGCCCGGACCAGCGCGGCGAAGACGGCCGCCTCGGCGCTGGTCGGGGCGACGTCGGCGAGCCGGACCTCCACGGTGGGCAGCCGCGCCGACGGCCGGACGTCCCAGAAGACCGTGCCGGTGTCCAGCAGGGCGCCGCAGCCGAGCAGTGTCCCGACGAGGTCGTCGTAGTGGGCGGCCGAGGCGAAGAACGGCGGCGGGCCCGCCACCGGCCAGCGCGCCCACGCCATCGCCCGCCAGCAGGCGTGGCCGGTGTCGCGGCCGGCCCAGTACGGCGAGTTCGCCGTCAGCGCCAGCAGCGTCGGCAGCCACGGCCGCAGGTGGTTGCCGACCTGGACGGCCCGCTCCCGGTCGGGCATCTCGACGTGGACGTGGCACGAGCAGATGCTCTGCTCGTCGTCCAGCCCCCGGTAGACGGCCAGGCTCTCGGCGTAGCGGGGGCCGGCGCCGATCGGCGCCGGGACCACCTCGCCCAGCACGGGCGTGCCGGTGGCGGCGAGCCGGACGCCCTCGGCCGCCGCCGCGGCCGCCATCGCGGCCCGCATCGCGCGGATCTGCTCGCGGAGCTTGCCGAGGTCGTGGCACGGCGAGGTCTTGGCCTCGGCGAGGAACGCGACCAGCTCGGTGGAGGCGCGCTCGCCCAGCGCCGCCCCGGCCCGCCGGACCACGGCGGGGGCACGGGGGACGACCTCCCGGGAGACGGGATCGACGACGAAGTACTCTTCCTCGACTCCGAATCGCAGGGTGGTCCACCACCTCGGTCTCGGGGCGACGCAGCCGGCCACGCTTCCCTCGACCGTACGTCGGCGCCGCCGCGCCCGCACGTGGCGGTCCGTCCGTAAACGGTGGTAATGGATCTTCTTGACCCTCCGCCGACCCACCGACCCGCCGGCCGGGGTCAGGGGGCGGTGCTCGGGCCCGGGTCGAAGAAGTACATCGACAGCGCGATGACGTGCGTGATGACGACCACGGCGATGCCGAAGAAGAACAGCATCTTGGCGGGCGCGTGCGGGAAGACCTTCCCGGGCTTGAGGGGCCCGAGCTCGCGCTGCCGGGCGGCGATCCGCTCTTCCAGCGGAGGGCGGCCGAACATGGCTAGTGCCCGGGTCCGTCCGCGACGACGTCGCTCATGATGTCGACGGCCAGCGCGAAGATCCCGCCGATCACGATCACCGCGGCGCCGATTCCGGTCACGACCCAGTCGGGCCCGAGGGTGATGCCGACACCGCCGACGACGAAACCGACGAAGATGATGGCCACGGCGACCCAGGACTTCGGGCGCCCGGCGTGGCTGCCAGTCGACATGTGCTGCTCTACCTCTGCAAGGATCCGGTGGGGCGGTACGGCGCCGACTCTAGCAACGCCCCTGGCCGGTGGGGCTTCCGGGGTGCCTCCTAGATCGTCCCGGGGGAGGGGCGGATCACACGAACGCGCCCATTCCGGTCGCGGCCCGGCCGACGATCAGCGTGTTGATCTCCCGGGTGCCCTCGTAGGAGTACAGCGCCTCCGCGTCGGCGACGAACCGGCCGATGCCGTAGTCGAGGACGATCCCGTTGCCCGCCATCAGCTCGCGCGCCCAGCCGACGGCCTCCCGCATCCGGGTGGTGCAGTACGCCTTGGCGAGCGCTGAGTGCTCGTCGCGGTAGAGGCCGTCGTCCTGCAGCTGGGCGAGCCGCACCACCATGCCGAGGCAGGACGTCGCGTTGCCCAGCATCTTGACCAGCAGGTCCTGGACGAGCTGGAACTTGGCGATCGGCCGGCCGAACTGCTCGCGCTCCACCGCGTAGTCGCGGGCGATCTCGTAGGCGGCGAGCATCACCCCGGCGGCCTGCCACGCCACGCCGCTGCGGGTCCGGCGCAGGATCGCCGCGGTGTCCCTGAAGCTGTTCGCGCCCGCGAGCCGGTCGGATTCGGGCACCCGGCAGTCGGTGAGCGCGATGTCGGCGTTCTGGACGGTCCGCAGCGCGATCTTGTTCTCGATCGGGGTGGCGGTGAACCCCGGCGTCCCCGCGGCGACGACGAAGCCCTTCACCTGGTCGTCGGCCTCGTCCCGCGCCCAGACGACGGTGTGGTCGGCGAACGTGGCGTTGCCGATCCAGCGCTTCGCGCCGTTCAGCACCCAGTGGTCGCCGTCGCGGCGCGCCGTGGTGCGCAGCCCGAGCGCGACGTCCGAGCCGCCCTCGGGCTCGGTGAGCGCGAACGCGCCGATCTTCTCCATCCGCCCCATGGCGGGCAGCCACCGCTCGCGCTGCTCGGGGGAGCCGCACCGGCCGATGCTGCCCATCGCGAGGCCGGTGTGGACGCCGAAGAAGGTGGCCATCGACGGGTCGACGCGCGCCATGTCCATCGCGAGGAACCCGGTGAGCAGGCTGCTCGGCCTCTCGCCGGGGCACTCGTCGTAGGCGAGGCCGGCGATGCCGAGCTCCCCGTACTGCGGGATCAGGTCGAAGGGGAACCGGGCCCGCGCCCAGCAGTCGTTCGCGATCGGCGCGACCTTCGACTCCAGGAAGGCGCGCACCCGCCCGACGATCTCCTTCTCCCGCTCGTCGAGGAGATCCTGCATGCGGTAGAGGTCGCCGGGGAGCGCATCCAAGGTCATGGGCGTGCTCTTCCCGGACGCCGCGCCGCTAACCGGCGCGCCGGTTGGCGGCGGGCCGGGCCGTCCCGGATTTCTGGTCACCGGGACCCGATTCAGAGCGGCGTTCGGTCGCTCGCCTACGATCCTGGGCATGACGGTGCCGCCTGAGGAACTCGAACTGGCCGCCGCCTTCCCCCCGGCCGAGCGCGACCGGTGGCGGGAGATGGTGAAGGGGGTGCTGCGCAAGTCCGGCGCGGCGACCGACGACACCCCCCTTGAGGAGATCGAGGGTCTGCTGACCCGCGAGTCCTACGACGGGGTGCCGGTCGCGGCGCTCTACACGCGCGGCGACGCCCCGCACGGACGGCCCGGCCTGGCCCCCTACGTCCGGGAGGTCCGGCCGGACGGGGAGGGCCTCGCCGGATGGGACGTCCGGCAGTGCCACGCCGGCGCCGACCCGGCCGCGGCCCGCGAGGCGATTCTCGCGGACCTGGAGAACGGCGCCACCTCGGTCTGGCTGCGGCTCGGCGAGGGCGGCCTGCCGGTGGCCGGCCTGCCGGACGCGCTGCGCGGCGTCCTGCTCGACCTCGCGCCCGTCGTGCTCGACGCGGGCGCGGCGGCGGGCGAGGCCGCGGACGCCTTCCTCGCCCTGGTGACCGAGCGCGGGAACGCCGCCGACGCGTCCGGGAGCCTCGGCGCCGACCCGCTCGGGCTGCAGGCCCGCACCGGCGCCGCCGGATCGCTGGACGGGGCCGCCGCGCTGGCCGTCCGGTGCGCCCGCGAGTTCCCGAAGCTGCGTGCGATCACCGTCGACGGCACCCCTTACCACGACGCGGGCGGGAGCGACGCCGAGGAACTGGGCGCGGCCGTCGCCGCCGGCGTCGCCTACCTGCGCGCCCTGACCGGCGCCGGGCTGAGCGTGGACGAGGCGTTCGGGCAGATCGAGTTCCGCCTCGCCGTCAACGCCGACCAGTTCTCCTCGATCGCCAAGCTGCGCGCCCTGCGCCGCCTGTGGGCGCGGGTCGCCGAGGTAAGCGGCGCCGCCGACGGCACGGCCGCGCGGATCCACGCCGTCACGTCGTCGGCGATGATGACGCGCCGCGACCCGTGGGTGAACATGCTCCGCACCACCATCGCGGCGTTCGCGGCCGGCGTGGGCGGCGCGGACGCGGTCACCGTCCAGCCGTTCGACGCCCGCCTCGGGCTGCCGGACGGCTTCGCCCGCCGCATCGCCCGCAACACCCAGACCCTCCTGCTGGAGGAGTCGAGCCTCGCCCGCGTCGTCGACCCGGCCGGGGGCTCCTGGTACGCCGAGAGCCTCACCGAGGACCTCGCGCGGGCCGCGTGGTCGTGGTTCACCGGGATCGAGAAGGCGGGCGGCCTCGGCGCCGCGCTCGGCTCCGGGCTCGTCGCCGACCGGATCGCCGCGACCTGGGCGCGGCGCCGCGCGGACATCGCCCGGCGCAGGGCACCGCTCACCGGCGTCAGCGAGTTCCCCAACCTCGCCGAGACGCCGCCCGCGCGCGACCCCGCACCGGCCCGGCCCGGCGGCGGCCTCCCGGTCGTGGCGTACGCGCAGGACTTCGAGGCACTGCGGGACCGCTCCGACGCCCACCTCGACGCGACCGGTGAACGCCCCAAGGTGTTCCTCGCGACGCTCGGGCCCATCGCCGTCCACACGGCGCGCGCGTCCTTCGCCGCCAACCTCTTCCAGGCGGGCGGCATCGAGACCGTCACCGGGGCCCCCGAGGAGTTCGGGACGTCCGGCACCACCGTTGCCTGCGTCTGCTCCAGCGACGGGCTGTACGCGGAGCGGGCCGCCGACGCCGCGCGGATCCTGCGCGAGGCGGGCGCGGTGAAGGTCTGGCTCGCGGGTAAGGGAACGTACGAGGGGGTCGACGCCAACGTGTACGCCGGATGCGACGCGATCGGTGTCCTGGAGACCGCCCTCCACGATCTGGGAGTGAACGAATGATCCCCGACTTCACCGAGATCGAGCTCGGAGCGGCGCCGTCCGCCGACGAGGCCGCCAAGCGCTGGCGCGCCGCCGTCCCCGACGGCGACGCCGAGACCTGGGACACGCCCGAGGGCATCGGCGTCAAGCCGCTCTACACCGGCGACGACCTGGCCGGGCTCGACTTCCTCGACACCCTGCCGGGCATCGCGCCGTACCTGCGCGGCCCCTACCCGGCGATGTACGCGACCCAGCCGTGGACGATCCGCCAGTACGCCGGGTTCTCCACCGCCGAGGAGTCCAACGCCTTCTACCGCCGCAACCTCGCGGCCGGGCAGAAGGGCCTGTCGGTCGCGTTCGACCTCGCCACCCACCGCGGATACGACTCCGACCACCCGCGCGTGGCGGGCGACGTCGGCATGGCCGGGGTGGCGATCGACTCCATCTACGACATGCGCCAGCTGTTCGACGGCATCCCGCTGGACCGGATGAGCGTGTCGATGACCATGAACGGCGCCGTCCTGCCCGTCCTGGCGCTGTACATCGCCGCCGCCGAGGAGCAGGGGGTGAAGCCGGAGGCCCTCGCCGGGACCATCCAGAACGACATCCTCAAGGAGTTCATGGTCCGCAACACCTACATCTACCCGCCGCAGCCGTCGATGCGGATCATCTCCGACATCTTCGCGTTCACCTCGCAGCGGATGCCGAAGTACAACTCCATCTCGATCTCCGGCTACCACATCCAGGAGGCCGGGGCCACCGCCGACCTGGAGCTGGCCTACACCCTCGCCGACGGCGTCGAGTACATCCGCGCCGGGCGCGACGCCGGCCTCGACATCGACGCGTTCGCGCCGCGGCTGTCGTTCTTCTGGGCGATCGGCATGAACTTCTTCATGGAGGTCGCCAAGCTCCGCGCCGCGCGGCTGCTGTGGGCGAAGCTCGTGCGGCAGTTCGACCCGGGCAACCCCAAGTCGCTGTCGCTGCGGACCCACTCGCAGACGTCCGGCTGGTCCCTCACCGCGCAGGACGCCTTCAACAACGTCGCCCGCACCTGCATCGAGGCGATGGCCGCCACGCAGGGCCACACCCAGTCGCTGCACACCAACGCGCTGGACGAGGCCCTCGCGCTGCCGACCGACTTCTCGGCCCGCATCGCCCGCAACACCCAGCTGCTCCTGCAGCAGGAGTCCGGGACGACCCGCACCATCGACCCGTGGGGCGGCAGCGCCTACGTCGAGCGGCTCACCTACGACCTCGCCCGCCGCGCCTGGGGCCACATCAGCGAGGTCGAGCAGGCCGGCGGCATGGCCAAGGCGATCGACGAGGGGCTGCCCAAGCTGCGCATCGAGGAGGCGGCGGCGCGCACGCAGGCCCGCATCGACTCGGGGCGGCAGCCCGTCATCGGCGTCAACAAGTACCGCCCGGACACCGAGCAGGAGATCGAGGTCCTGAAGGTCGACAACGCCTCCGTCCGGGCGCAGCAGATCGACAAGCTGCGCCGCCTGCGGGAGGAGCGCGACGAGGCCGCGACCCGGTCCGCGCTGGAGGCGCTGACGCGTGCCGCCGGGGCCGCCGAGGACGGCACCCGCGCGTCCGGGCTGGACCACAACCTCCTCGCGCTCGCCATCGGCGCCGCCCGCGCCAAGGCCACCGTGGGCGAGATCTCCGACGCCCTGGAGAAGGCGTACGGGCGGCACGCGGCGCAGATCCGTACGATCTCCGGTGTGTACCGGGAGGAGGCGGGCCAGGTGACCGCGATCGAGAAGGCGCGCGCGGCGGCCGCCGCGTTCGAGGACGCCGAGGGCCGCCGCCCCCGCATCCTCGTCGCCAAGATGGGCCAGGACGGCCACGACCGCGGCCAGAAGGTGATCGCGACCGGCTTCGCCGACCTCGGCTTCGACGTCGACGTGGGCCCGCTGTTCCAGACCCCGGCGGAGGTCGCCCGGCAGGCCGTCGAGGCCGACGTGCACATCGTCGGCGTCAACTCCCTCGCCGCCGGCCACCTCACGCTGGTGCCGGCGCTGCGCGAGGAGCTCGCCGCGCTCGGCCGCGCCGACATCATGATCGTCGTGGGCGGCGTCATCCCGCCGCAGGACTTCGACGAGCTGCGCGCCGCCGGCGCCGCCGCGATCTTCCCGCCCGGCACCGTGCTCGCGGACGCGGCGACCGGACTGCTCGACGAGCTGACCGCGCGGCTGGGGCACGTCTCGCCGTGAGGCCGGGGCTCGACGACTACGTGACCGGGGTGCGGGACGGGTCGCGCGCGTGGATCGCACGGGCGGTCACGCTCGTGGAGTCGACCCGTCCCGACCACCGGGAGCTCGCGCAGCGGCTGCTGGTCGAGCTGACCCCGCACGCCGGGGACGCCCGCCGCGTCGGGATCACCGGCGTGCCGGGGGTCGGCAAGTCCACGTTCATCGACGCGCTCGGCACGAAGCTGACCGGGGAGGGGCACCGGGTCGCGGTGCTCGCCGTGGACCCGTCCTCGACCCGGACGGGCGGCAGCATCCTCGGCGACAAGACCCGCATGCAGCGCCTCGCCGCCGACCCGGACGCCTTCATCCGGCCCTCCCCGACCGCCGGCACGCTCGGCGGCGTCGCCAAGGCCACCCGCGAGGCGATGGTCGTCATGGAGGCCGCCGGGTACGACATCGTCCTCGTGGAGACCGTCGGCGTCGGGCAGTCGGAGACGACCGTCGCCGAGATGGTCGACTCCTTCCTGTTCCTCACCCTCGCCCGCACCGGCGACCAGCTCCAGGGCATCAAGAAGGGCGTGCTGGAGCTGGCCGACGTCATCGCGGTGAACAAGGCCGACGGCGACCACAAGATGGAGGCCAAGCGCGCCGCGCGCGAGCTGTCGGGGGCGCTGCGGATGCTGCGCAGCGACGAACGCGTCCGCGACACCCCCGTCCTCACCTGCAGCGCCCGCGAGGGCACCGGGCTGGACGAGGTGTGGGGCCAGATCGTCGAGCACCAGGAGCGGCTGCGCGACTCCGGCGGCCTGGAGGCCCGGCGGCGCCGCCAGCAGGTCGGCTGGACATGGGCGATGGTGCACGACCGGCTGCTCGCCGAACTGCACGCGCACCCGGGCGTCCGGAGCCTCGTGCCGGGGCTGGAGCGGGAGGTCGCGGACGGGACCCTCACCCCGGCCCTCGCCGCCGACCGCATCCTGGCCGCGTTCTCGCGGGACGGCTGACCCCGGTTCCGGGCACCGGATGTCCGGGGTCGCGGCCGCGGCGGGCCGGGATCCGGTACAAAAGTCTGATGGACGTCATCGCGCTCGACGCTCCGACGGACGCGCAGATCCGCGCGTGGCACGAGGTGCTCGCGGCCGTCCACGCCGCCGACCCGGCCGGGGACCCCGCCCCGGACCCGGCCGGCACGGCGCGGCGGCTGCGGTCGGCCGAGCCCGGCTCGCGGCAGCGGCTCTGGGCGGCGGCGGACGGCGGACGGCTGGTCGCGGTCGCGGCGCTGCGGCTGCCCGGCGAGCCCGGCACCGGCCGTCCCGGCGAGATCGACGTCCAGGTCCGTCCCGGGTACCGCCGCCGCGGCATCGGCCGCGAACTCCTGACCGCCGCCGCCGAGGGGATGCGCGCCGACGGGTGCTCCAGCGTGATCGCGCAGGTCCTCGCGGGGACCCCGGCCGTGCCGTTCCTGGAATCGCAGGGGTTCGAGTGCGTGCTCACCCTGCGCGGCATGCTGCTGCGCCTGGACGACGTCCCCCCGGACCGCGTCACCCGGCTCCTGGCCGGCGCGCCCGCCGGGTACGACCTCGTCCGCTGGCAGGGCATGGTGCCGGACGGGCACGCGACCGCGCTGGCCCGCGCCAAGCACGCCATGGCCGACCTCGCCGAGTACGAGGGCGCCGTCTGGGACGCCGACCGCGTCCGCGAGATGGCCGAGGTCGTCGCCAAGCGCGGCGACGACCTCTACACGGTCGCCGCCCTGGACGGCCGCACGATCGCGGGCTTCACCGAGATCGTCGTCCCGCACGACTCGGCCGGCCGGGCCGCCCAGTACGACACGGCCGTCGTACCCGAGCACCGCGGCCGCCGCATCGGCATCTGGGTGAAGGCCGCGATGCTGGCCTGGCTGACCCGCGAACGCCCCGACGTCCGGGAAATAGAAACAGACAATTCAGGCGATAACGCGCACATGATCGCCGTCAACGAGGAACTGGGCTTCCGCACCGAACGCGAGTCCCTGGAATACCAGGCCGCCATAACAGCCCTCCCCTGACCCCGCCATCCCCCACCGTCGCGCGTACACGACGCCAGAACCCTTTCGCGGCCACCCCCTGCGGCGACCGGGGGCCGTGTCGCGCCACCCCTGAACCCCCCACCACCCCGCACGGGCGTCCGTATGGGACGTCAGGAGCCTTTTGCAGCCGCCCCTGTGGCCGCCGAGGCCGTGTCGCGCTACCCCGACCCTCGACCCCACCACCCTGCGCCGGCGTATGTGCGGGACGTCAGGAGCCTTTCGCGGCCGCCCCCTGCGGCCACCGGGGGCGTGTCACGCCGCCCCTGAACCGTGGCACTGCCGTCCAGCGGGCGCGTCGGCGTGGGTTATCCACAGGTTCGCGTTCCGGGGCGGTCGGGGTGGCGTGGGGGTCAGGGTGGGGGCGTCGGCAGGCCGGAGCGGGCGTGCCTCGGCGGAGGGGCGGGACATGGAGGAGCGGTTCGTGCTGACGGTGCCCGGCGTGGTGACCGCGCGGTTCCTGGTCGCGACGGACGCGCGCGCCGTCCCGGGGGCGGGCTACCTGCGGGACGCGGTCGGCCACCGGGGGCCGGGCCGGGTCGCGGCGGGGCTTCTCGGATCGGGGCGGCTGACGGTCGAGCCGGTGACCGAGGTCACCGGGGAGCTGAAGGAGCGTCTGCACCGGCTGGGCGGGCCGCCCGAGCGGCTGCGGGACGTGTTCGGGGCGGCCCGGCACATCACGGTCACGGCGGCCACGGCACCGGACGGCCGGCCGCGCGGCGCGCAGGCGGCCCGGCTCACCGCACGGGTCCTCGCCGCCGCCGTGCGCGGGACGGTCGCCGACCTGGACTCCGGCCGGATCCTGCCGCCCGAGGACGGCCCGCCCGCCGAACCGGGGCGGTTCGTCCTCGGCCGCGACTGGGCGCCGGTCTACATCACCCTGGAACCGGACGACGCGACGCGCGCCAGGGCGGAGACCGCGGGGCTGCACCGGTTCGGGCTGCCGGAGGTGGCGGTGCGGCGCGTCCCCTACGGGAGCATGCTCACCGCCGCGAACCTGGCCCGTGGTCTGGCGTGGCAGCTGTTCGCCGAGCAGGCGGCCTGGCTCGGGAGGGGGCGGCGGCGGGGGGCCGCGCGAGATCCACGCCGAGAGATTTGTCAGTGGGGCGGACGTGATGAACTTCTGGGGCGCCCCGAAACCCGCGAACACCGCCGAGGCCGCCCGCGTCCGGCTCGGCTGGACGGACAGCGGCTGCCCCGACTGCCCGGCCGCGATCGAGGCGCACCCCGCATCCGAGGACGACGACACCTGGTGGAGCGGGTCCGCCGCAAGAGCGATGCCGAAACTGATCCGCCCAACCCCACCCGACTGACCCCGAAACCCGCCCCGGCCCCCACGACCGCGTCCGCGCCGAGTTCCAGCGGGCGCCGCAGGTACGGGGAGGCCAAGGTGTTGTCGACGGCGAGCAGCGTGCCCGCGTCGTGCGCGACCGCCGCACCGCTCCGCGGCGCCCGGTTGACCGTCCGCCGACCGGCCACCGCCCCGGCGGACCGGCCGCCCGATCCGGAAATGGTTCGACGGCGGTGCGGTGGCGGAGGGCTCCGCGGCGTCCGGTTCGCCGCCTTCGGCGGAGCGGCTGGTCACCGTCCCGGCGGTGCGGCCGGCCATTGCCTCGGCGGTGCGGTCGGCTACCGCCTGGCGGAGCGCGTGGCCGGTTCGGCGGTGGGTTGGTGGTGGGGGGCTGCGGGACGTTCGGTTCGCCGCCTTCGGTACCGGGTGGCGGGGTGAAAATGCGTTGGCGTTCTGAGGTGGGGATCGGCATTCTTAGGGGGTCTTCCGGGGGAATCCCCGGGAGGGTGAAGAATTGCCGGAGTATTTCCTCGTAGTTCAACGGCAGAACGCCGCACTGTTAATGCGGATATCCAGGTTCGAATCCTGGCGGGGGAGCGGCACACGGGCAAGGAGGTGACCCGGTGAACGTGCTCGTCCTGAACGCGTCGTACGAGCCCTTACAAAGGGTGGACCTGCGGCACGCCATCCGCATGCTGGTGCGCGGGGTGGCGGTCGTCGAGGAGGCGGAGGAGGGCCGGACCTTCGGCCGCTTCCCGGTGCCGCGGGTCCTGCGGCTCGTCCGGTACGTCGCGATGCGCTGGCGGCACGGCAGGCGCCCGCCCTGGAGCAAGCGCGGCGTGTACCTGCGCGACCGCGGCCGCTGCTGCTACTGCGGCAGGCGCGGGAACACCATCGACCACGTCCACCCGCGGTCGCGCGGCGGCGGCGACACCTGGGAGAACACCGTCCTGGCCTGTGGGAAGTGCAACAACCGCAAGGGGGACCGGACGGTCGCCGAGGCCGGGCTGCGGCTGCCGTCGCGGCCGCGGGTGCCGCGCTGGGAGGAGCTCGTGGGCGTGTGAGGGGGCCTCGCGGGCGTGTGCGGGGGACGGGGCCGGGTCGCCACGTGGCGACCCGGCTCCGGCGTCTTGTACCGTGTGCCCGGCTCCGGTAGGCCCCGTGTGACCCTGTGTGCGTATCTGAGATTTCCGAAGCCTCTGAGGCTGAATGGGCGATTGTGGTAGCGTGCCGCCAATCTTGAGCTTTGTTATCTAGGAGAGATCTGTGGCGGCCCTCGATCCAGGCGGCGGGACGGCCCGTACGCCGCGCAAGCGCACGGTGGCGCGGCGCCTGACCGCGCTCGCCCTCGCGGTGGGCGTGTCGGCGGCGCTGCCGCCGGTGTCCGGGAGCGCCGCGGGGCTCCCCCAGGAGCCCAAGGATCTGAAGAAGGAGTACGCCAAGCTCAAGGCGCGCTCGGAGAAGCTGTCCAAGGAGTACCGGGGCGAGCTCGTCTCCCTGGAGGAGGCGAAGAAGTCCGCCGAGCGCGCGGGCGCGGACGCGGCGAAGACCGACCGCGAGTACGACGCCGCCCGCGAGGGCGTCGCCCGGCTCGCCGCCACCACCTACATGACCGGCCGGCTCGACATGATCCCGATGATCTCCGCGGCCGAGCCCGGCGCCGCCGTCCACGACGCCGCCGTCATCGAGCACATCAGCCGCAACAACGGCCGCCGCGTCGAGAGCCTCCAGGCCCTCACCGCCGAGGCCGCGCGGTCGCACGAGACGGCGAAGAAGAAGCTGGCGGCCGTCGAGAAGGAGATCGACGACCTGGAGGGCCAGCGCACCCGGGTGAAGAAGCTGCTCGCCAAGTACAAGCCCGAGGTGACGAAGGCGCCCGTCAGCGGCGGCGGACGCCCCGACGGGGTCAGCGGCGCCAAGTCCCCGATCGTCGGCAACTCGATGACCGCCCGGATGCGCACGGTGCTGCTGGCGGTCGACGGAAAATTCGGCCCGTTCCCGACCATCGGCTGCGCCCGCCCCGGCGACCCGCAGGACCACGGCTCCGGCACCGCCTGCGACTTCATGGAGAGCACCGGCGGCAAGATGCCGAGCGCCTCCGCCCAGGCGCACGGCGACCAGGTCGCCCAGTACGTCATCGACAACGCCTCCCGCCTCGGCATCAAGTACGTCATCTGGAAGCAGCGCATCTACGACATGCGCGGCAGCGGCGGCTGGCGGCAGATGGAGGACCGCGGCAGCATCACCCAGAACCACTACGACCACGTCCACGTCTCCGTCCTCTGACCCGCGCGGGCGGGGTGAGAGGCCCGGGGACGGCGTACGGCGTCGCGGAGCCCTGCGCCCCGCCGATCGCGGTCGCCGGGCCGCGCTACTGGTCGCCGAGTTCGACGGTGGTGCCCTCGGCGGCGGACCGGGCGGCCGCCTCGATGACCTCCAGGCCCGTGATCGCGTCGGCGAGGGTCGTGGGCGGCGGCGCGCCGTCGCGCAGAGTGCGCAGGACGCCCGCGTAGAACTCCTGGTAGGCGCCCGGAGCGGTCGGCTCGGGGGCCGTCCCGCCGGGCGTGCCGAGCAGGCCGCGCGACTCCGGGTCGGCGATGCCGTAGCCCGGGTCCCTCGGGGTGAGGCCCGCGTGCAGCTGCGCCTCCTGCGGGTCCATGCCGGAGACCGTGTAGGACGCGCGGCCGCCGAGCACCCGCAGGCGCGGGCCCAGCTGGGCGGCGGTCGCGCTCATCCACAGGTGCGAGCGGACGCCGCCGCGGTGGGTGAGGGCGAGGAACACGTCGTCGGGCGCGGCGGCGCCGCGGCGGCGCGTGTCGATCTCGGCGTAGACGCGGGCGGGGCGCCCGAACAGGGTGACCGCCTGGTCGATGAGGTGGGAGCCCAGGTCGAACAGGATGCCGCCCGCGTCGCGCGGATCGGTGCTCTCCTTCCAGCTCTCCTTCACCTCGGGCCGCCAGCGTTCGAAGCGGGACTCGAACCGCTGGACGTCGCCGAGGGCGCCGGAGGCGATCAGGCGGGCCGCGGTGACGTAGTCGCCGTCCCAGCGGCGGTTGTGGTAAGGGAACACCGGCAGCCCCCGGACGGCGCTGAGCGCGGCGAGCGAGCGGGCGTCCGCGGCGGAGGCCGCCACCGGCTTGTCCACGACGACGGGGACGCCCGCGGTCAGCGCCGACCGGGCCAGCGGGACGTGCTGCCGGTTCGGCGCGGAGACGACGACGAGGTCGTAGCCGCCCGGCGCCCCCCACAGCCGGTCGGTGCCGTCCACGACGTCCGCGTCCGGGTACCGCTCCCGGGCGGCCCGCTGCCGTTCCGGCGCGCGGGTGACGATCGCGGCCAGCCGCAGCCCCGGGACGGACGCGATCAGCGGGGCGTGGAACACCGAGCCGCCGGTGCCGTATCCGATCAGCGCAACACGCAGGTCCATGCACCGATCATGACCGATGGCGGGGCGGCCGCCGGGACGCGGGGGTGCCGGGACGTGCCGGAGTGGCGCGGGCCACGTAGGATTTCATCGGGGTTCTGGCGATTGAGGGGGACGCGTGCCCAAACCAGTGCTGCTGACCGTCGACGACGACCCGGGGGTGTCCCGGGCCGTCGCGCGGGACCTGCGCCGCAGGTACGCCGAGTCGTACCGGATCGTCCGGGCCGAATCGGGCCGGCAGGCCCTGGACGCGCTGAGCGAGCTGCGGCTGCGCGGCGAGGACACCGCCGTGCTGCTCGCCGACCACCGGATGCCCGGGATGGACGGCGTGGAGTTCCTGGAGCACGCGATGGACCTGTTCCCGTTCGCGCGCCGCGTCCTGCTCACCGCCTACGCCGAGACCGACGCGGCGATCCGCGCGATCAACGACGTCGACCTCGACCACTACCTGCTGAAGCCGTGGGACCCGCCGGAGGAGAAGTTCTACCCGGTGATCGACGAGCTGCTGGACGCGTGGGCGCGCACCGACCGGCGCCCGCCCGGCGAGCTGCGCGTGGTGGGGCACCGCTGGTCGTCCCGCTGCTACGAGGTCCGCGATCTGCTCGCCCGCAACCAGGTGCCCTACACGTGGGTGATGGACACCGACGAGGAGGGCGCCGAGCTGATCGCCGCCGCGGGATGCCCGGAGCTGCCGCTGGTGGTGAAGCCCGACGGCGGCACGCTGTCGGCGCCGTCCGACACCGAGCTGGCCGCCGCGATCGGGCTGTCCAGCACCCCGTCGACCGGGTTCTACGACCTGATCGTCGTGGGCGGCGGCCCGTCCGGACTCGGCGCGGCCGTGTACGGCGCGTCGGAGGGGCTGAGGACGGTCGTCGTCGAGCGGCACGCCCTCGGCGGCCAGGCCGGGCAGAGCTCCCGCATCGAGAACTACCTCGGCTTCCCCGACGGGGTGACCGGGGCGCAGCTCGCCGACCGGGCCCGCCGGCAGGCCGGCCGGTTCGGCGCCGAGCTGCTGCAGGCCGGGGAGGTCACCGCGCTGGAGGCGCGCGGCACCGCGCGGGTGGCGCGGCTGTCGGACGGCACGGAGATCGCCGCGCACGCGGTCATCCTCGCGACCGGCGTCTCCTACCGGCGCCTCAACGCCGAGGGCGTGGAGGACTACGTCGGCCGCGGCGTCTACTACGGCGCCGCGCTCACCGAGGCCCCGGAGTGCAAGGACGAGGAGGTCGCCATCGTCGGCGGCGCCAACTCCGCCGGGCAGGCCGCCGTGTACCTCGCCCGGTACGCGCGCAAGGTGCACATCATCGTCCGGGCGGACGGCCTGGAGCGGTCGATGTCGCACTACCTGATCGAGCAGATCGAGGCGACGCCCAACATCGAGGTCCACACCGGGAAGACCGTGTGCGCGGCGGAGGGCGCCGACCGGCTGGAGCGGCTCACGTTCGCCTGGCCGGGCGGCAAGAAGACGATCGACGCGCACTGGCTGTTCGTGTTCATCGGCGCCGAACCGGGCACCGCGTGGCTGGACGGCCTCGTCGAGCGCGACCCGCGCGGCTACCTGCTGACCGGGCCCGACCTCGTCGCCGGGGGCCGCCGCCCCGCGCGCTGGCCGCTCGCCCGCCAGCCCTACCACCTGGAGACGAGCGTGCCCGGCGTGTTCGCGGCGGGCGACGTCCGGGCCGAGTCGATGAAGCGGGTCGCCTCGGCGGTCGGCGACGGCGCGATGGCCGTCGCCCTCGTCCACCGCTATCTGGAGCAGGCATGAGCGAAGCGAGCCGGGGGTGCCGGGGGGCCGCCCCCCGAAGGGAGCGGGCATGAGCACCGCGTCGGCGCAAGAGCTGCGGGGGCTGTTCCTCTTCGAGTCCCTCGATGAGGACAAGCTCGGCTGGCTGTCGGAGTGCGGGACGGTCGAGGAGTTCCCCGCGGACGGCGTGATCTGCGCGCAGGGCGACGCCGCGGAGTTCCTGTACGTGCTGCTGGACGGCGAGATGGTGATGACCCAGACGGTGCGGGGGCACGCGGTCGAGGTCAGCCGGACCGCCCGCCGCGGCACCTACGGCGGCGCCGTGCAGGCGTACCTGGGCGACAAGATCGAGCAGAAGTACCAGCACACGCTGCGGGCGACCGCCCCGGCGCGGGTGTTCCGGCTGCCGGCCCGCAAGTTCTCCAAGGCCGTCCGCAAGTGGTTCCCGATGGGCGCGCACCTGCTGGAGGGCATCTTCTTCGGGATGTCCAACGCGCGGCGGATCGTGGACCAGCGGGAGCGGCTCACCGCGCTCGGCACGCTCACCGCCGGGCTCACCCACGAGCTGAACAATCCGGCCGCGGCGGCGGCGCGGGCCAGCGCCGAGCTCGGCGACCGGCTGCTGGCGTCGCAGCGGACGCTGGCCGACCTCGCCGCGCAGGGCGTCGACTGCACGCATCTGAGCGCGCTCGTGTCGCTGCGCCCGGAGCTGCCCGCGCCGCCGGGCGGCCGCCGCAGCCCCCTGGAGGTCAGCGACGCCGAGGACGAGCTCGGCGACTGGCTGGAGGAGCACGGCGTCGGCGAGGCATGGGACCTCGCGCCCGGCCTGGTCTCCGCCGGCATCGGGATCGAGCAGGCCGAGGAGGTCGCGGGCGCGGCCGGCGGGCACCTCCCGGCGGCGATGCGCTGGCTCGCCGAGGTGCTGGAGGTCGCGCAGCTGCAGGCGGAGATCTCCGACGCGATGGGCCGCATCACCGCGCTGCTGGACTCGGCCCGCCAGTACTCCCAGCTCGACCGGGCCGCCTACCAGCGCGCCGACCTGCGCGAGCTGCTGGACAGCACGCTCACCATGCTCAAGCGCAAGTTCGGGCCGGACGTGACGGTGAAGGTCGACTACGACGAGTCGCTGCCGCCCGTCCCGGTCTACGCGGCGGAGCTGAACCAGGTGTGGACGAACCTGATCGTCAACGCGCTGCAGGCGATGGGCGGGTCGGGCACCCTCACCGTCCGGACCGCCCGGGAGAACGATCAGGCGCTGGTGGAGATCGGCGACACCGGGACCGGCATCCCCGAGGAGAACCTCGACCGGATCTTCACGCCGTTCTTCACCACCAAGGCGGTGGGGGAGGGCACCGGCCTCGGCCTCGACATCTCCTGGCGCATCGTCGTCGGCCGCCACGGCGGCGACCTCCGGGTGGTGTCCTCCCTGCCCGGCGACACCCGCTTCCAGGTGCTCCTCCCGCTCACCGAGCCCGACTCCGCCGACTCCGCCGGCTCCGCTCCCTAGGACCGGAGTTCCGGCGGGCCGGCGCCGGGGCCTACTCGAACAGGTCGGGCTGCTCGCGGGTGATCTGGTCGTAGAGGGGCTGGTAGTTGATCCAGCCGACCAGGTCGTTGCCGATCTGCTCGTGCGTCAGGACGGCGTTGTCGTGCTCGATCGGCACGACCTCGCCGGCGGCCTTGGCGAGGAGCTGCACCTGGCAGGAGCGCTCCATCGTGATGAACCACCAGGCGGCGGCGTCCACGGTGTCGCCGACGGTCAGCAGCCCGTGGTTGCGCAGGATGACGGCCTTGTGGCCGCCGAGGGCCGCGGCGATGCGCTTGCCCTCCTCCAGATCCGTGACGACGCCGGTGTAGTCGTCGAACAGGCCGTGGTCCTGGTAGAAGGCGCACACGTCCTGGGTGATCGGCTCCAGCTTCTGGCCGAGCGCGGAGATCGCCCGGCCGTGGGTGGAGTGGCTGTGCGCGGCGGCGACCACGTCCGGGCGCGCCTGGTGCACCTGGGAGTGGATCGCGAACGCGGCCTCGTTGACCGGGTAGCGGCCCTCGACGACCTTGCCCTCGTGGTTCACCAGGATCAGGTCGCTGACCTTGATGTGCTTGAACGACATCCCGAACGGGTTGACCCAGAAGTGGTCGGTGCGCCCGGGGTCGCGGGCGGTGATGTGCCCCGCCACGCCCTCCTCGAAGCCGAACTTCCCGAAGATGCGCAGCGCGGCCGTCAGCCGCTCCTTGCGGTGCCGGCGCTCGTCCTCGACGTTGTCGAACGCGGGCGGCAGCCGGAAGATCAGGTCGGTCGGCAGTTTCTCCAGGAACTCGTCCTCGTCGGACATCGGCGCTACTCCTCAGGCTCGTCCTCCCCCAACCGAACACCATCGCGGCGGTGCGCGGCTAGACCGGAGCGGCCCAACCGCCCCGCGCCCGGTTGTCCGGACGGGACAACGGCGCGGCAGAATGCAGGGATGGAGGTGACGGGCGACCGGTTCCTGCGGCTGCTGATCGAGCGCAGCGGCGACCCGGGGGTGCTGGAGGCGACGGTCCGCGCCGCGCGCGGGCGGTCGGAGCTGGTCGCGGCGCTGCCCGAGGAGGAGACCAGGCGGCACGTCCGCGCCCTGGTGCAGGGGGTGCTGGCCGCGCTGGAGGACGGCGGTCCCGGCGCGGACGTCCTCGCGGCGGCGGAGCGGCTCGGCTCGGACCGGGCGCGGCAGGGGGTGCCGGTCGCGGCGTTCCTGGACGGCTTCCAGGCGGGCCGCGCCCACCTCGTCCGGATGCTCGTCGCGGAGGGCCGCCGCCGGGGCGTGCCGGACGCCGTGCTGCTGGACGGCGTGACCCGCATCGACGAGATCACCACCGCGCTCGTCCACCGGATGGTGCACGCGCACCGGGTCACCGAGCTGGAGACGGCCCGGACCGCGCGGGAGGCCCGCGTCCAGCTGCTGCGGCAGCTGCTGCACGGCGAGGCCGTCCCGGTCGGCGCGCCGCTCGACCCGGCCGCCGCGTACCACTGCGTGGTGTCCGACGTCAGCGACCCGGCGGTCGCGGCGCGGCTGGAGACGGAGCTGGGCGCCGCCGGGCCCGCCCTGTGCGGGCTGGTGGACGGCCGGTTCGCCGCCCTCGCCGCCCGGCTGCCGGAACCGGTGCCCGGCGCCGCTCGGCCCGGCCCGCTGCTGGTGGCCGCGCCGCCCGCGCCGCCCGCCGAGGTCGCGCCGATGTACGGGCTGGGGCGCCGGGCGCTGCGGGCGGGCGCCGGTGCCGGGCTCACCGGCCTGCGGGAGCTGGCCGACCTCGCGCTGCTCACCGCCACCGAGGCCGAGCCGGAGCTCGGCGGCCTGCTCGCCGCCGCGCTGCTGGCCGGGCTGAACCGCGACGACCCGTTCCACCTGGAGCTGGCGGAGACGGCGCTGGCCTACCTCGACCACGGCGGCCGGATCGAGCCGACGGCGGCGGCGCTGCACGTCCACGGGAACACCGTCAAGTACCGGATCCGGCGGCTGCGGGAGCTGACCGGCCGCCCGCTGTCCGACCCGGCGGGCGGCGCGGCGGTGGCGCGGACCGCGCACTGGTGGTGGGCCCTGCACCGGTGGATCGCCGAGTCCACGGCATGATCGGGTGCGGACGTTGACCGAGCGACGAGACGTGATGAGAGCGGAGGAGCGGTGGCGGCACCGAAGATCAGCACGGTGATGTGGCCGATGCAGTCCTGGCCCGAGGCGGGGGAGCTGTGGCGGCGCGCCGAGGACCTCGGGTTCCGGCACGCCTGGGTCTACGACCACCTCGCCTGGCGGGGCACGACCCCGTGGTACGACGCGTACACGACGCTGGCCGCCGTCGCCGCGGTGACCTCGCGGATCCGGATCGGCACGCTGGTGACCTCGCCGAACTTCCGGCATCCCGTCCCCACCGCGCACGCGATCAAGACGATCGACCACGTGAGCGGCGGGCGGGCGACCATCGGCATCGGGGCGGGCGGCACGCGGCGCACCTCCGACGCGGGCGTCCTCGGCGGCGAGGCGTGGATGCCCGGCGAGCGCGCCTCCCGCTTCGCCGAATGGGTGGAGCTGCTCGACCGGCTGCTGACCGGGCCGAAGACGTCCTTCGAGGGCGACTACTACACCGCGCGGGACGTCATCGAGGAGCCCGGCTGCGTCCAGCGGCCCCGGGTGCCGTTCGTCGTCGCCGGGGACGGGCCGCGCGGCATGCGGGTCGCCGCCCGGCACGGCACCGGATGGGTGACCGGCGGCGGCGCGGAGGACAGGGAGCCGCACGACGTCGTGCGGACCCGGCTCGCCGCGCTCAGGGCGGCGTGCGAGGCGGAGGGCCGCGAACTCGACGACCTCATCTTCATGACGGGGTTCACCGACGAGCCGTGGCTGGCGTCGCCGGGCGCGTTCGCCGACCTCGCGGGACGCTACGCGGAACTCGGCATCACCGAGATCGTGCTGCACTGGCCGCGTCCCGGCACGCCGTGGGAGGCCGACATGAAGGTGTTCGAGGCGGTCGCGGCCGAGTACGGAGAGGCGCGCTGATGCCGTTCGTGCTGCTCGGGTTCGCGATCGCGTTCGAGGTGACGGCGACGCTGGCGATGCGGGCCTCCGAGGGGTTCACGAAGCTGTGGCCGTCCCTGATCGTGGTCGCCGGGTACCTGATCTCGTTCGTGTTCATGGCCAAGGCGCTGACCTCGCTGAACGTCGGACCGGTCTACGCGATCTGGTCCGCGCTCGGCACGATCGGCGCGTTCGCGGGCGGCGTCCTGCTGTTCGGCGAGCAGCTCAGGCCCGCCACGATCGCCGGCGCGGTGATCATCGTGGCCGGGGTCGTCGTGATGAACCTCGGCGGCGGCGTCCACCAGGGCTGACCCGGGCCCGCGTCAGGCGGCGCCGCGTCAGGCGCTGGGGTCAGGCGGCTCGGGTCAGGCGGGTTCGGCGAGGGTGGTTGCGCGCTGCTGCTCGAGCTGCCCGCCGACCAGCTCGGTCGGGGTGCAGCCCGACAGGGCGCGGAACTCCCGGTTGAGGTGCGCCTGGTCGTAGTAGCCGCAGGCGGAAGCGGCCTCGGCGAACCCGGCGCCGCCGGTCAGCAGCCCGACCGCGCGCCGGAAGCGGAGCACCCGCGCCATCACCTTGGGCGGCAGCCCCGCCTGCTCGCGGAACCGGTTCGTCAGGTGCTTGCGGCTCCACCCGACGTCGGCGGCGAGGTCGGCGACGGTGACGGCGGGGTCGCCGTCCAGCAGCCGCCACGCCCGGGCCACCTCCCGGTCGGGGGCGGGGCCCGCGTCCAGGCGGCGCAGCAGGAAGCCGTCCAGGAGGTCGAAGCGCGCGGCCCAGGACGGGGCGCCGGCGAGCCGGTCGACCAGCGCGCCCGCCTCCCGGCCGAGCACGTCGGGCAGCTCGGCCGCCGCGTTGGTGAGGTGGGCCATCGGGACGCCGAGCAGCGTGTACGCGCCGAGCGGCGTCACGTCGAGCTGGATGCCGCGCTGCCCGCCGGGGCTCACGTACATGCCGTGGCCGTCGTGCATCCCGGCGACGAACGACCCGTACTCCCGGTCGCGGACGCCGGGGTCGGGGACCTCGAGGTACAGCGGCGGGCCCAGGTTGATGATCACGACGGTGGTGCGGGTGGGCAGCGTGCGCATCCGGGACGGGACGGCGGCCGTCTCCCAGTAGCCGTCGTAGGAGCGCAGGAACGGGCGCAGCGCTGGATGCGGGCGCCCCCGCGCCCGCCACCAGCCGTCCCGGTCGGCCAGTTCGACCGGCCTGTCGCTCATGCCCCCAGTCCTACCACGCGGGTCCGACAGGGCCGGGGACGGAACCGGGGCTACTCGTACACCTGGCCGCACACCGCGATGCGGGCCAGGTCGTCCCAGGTCATGGTGGTGATCGTGCGGACGTAGGAGCGCGCGGGCGGCTCCCCGGGCCGGGGCGGCAGCGGCACGCGGGCGCCGTCGGCGGCGTCCCAGCCGCCGAGGCTGCCGGCGACCGCGCACTCCAGGTACGTCGCCGGGTCGAAGTTGTACCAGCGGGCCGGGGTGGCGCGGGCGCCCGAGCCGGGCGGGCGGGGCGCGTCCACGCCGAACCGGGCCTGCGGGCCCGGGGGATGGACGAGGAAGTCCTCCAGGTCGGCGATCTGGGACAGCAGGACCCGCTCCCAGTCGGCGTACCCGTCCGGCTCGGCGCCGGGCAGCGACAGGTCCTTGACGCTCCACGCCGGGTCGACGTCGGCGGGCGGGGTGGTGGACGCCGCCGCGAACATCGCCGCCACGTCGTCGGCCTCCAGCCGGGCCCGGTCACTCAGCGGAGCGCCGACCTTCCACAGGGACCGCAGGAACGCCGACAGCGACCAGGACGCCGCCCGCGCCTCCTGACCGAGGTACAGGAACACCAGGTACAGGTCGCGGTTGGTGCGGACGGCGGGCCCCGGCGGGCCCTCGACCCAGTAGGTCTGCTTGTGCGCGACGCCGCTCTCCATCGCCAGGACCTGCGCCAACGCCGCTATGCGCGAGTCGTGGGAGGCCACGTGGAAGGTGTTCCCGAGATCGTCCTGGCGCATGACGTCCCACGTCTGCATGCGGCTCCCTCACAGGTCGCGGTGCGGTCTCCACGGCCCCCGCTCAGAAAGTGTCCCATTCCAGGAGCCGACCACCAGTAGTGGCCATGTCACTTTCCGGACTCGAAGTCGTGACTTTCCGCTCATGTAATACGCGGGCGGGACGGGTAAGGGCCCGGCGTCCGCGCCGGGCCCTCACCGAGGGGCGTTCAGAGCTTCGAGCGGTGCATCACCTGGAGCTCGGTGAAGCCGTAGAGGCCCCACGGCCCGTTCTCGACGCCGACGCCGCTCCACTTGAACCCGCCGAACGGCTGGTTCGGGGCGAGAGCCAGGTGGGTGTTGACCCAGGCGGTGCCGCACTCCAGCCGCCCGGCGATCTCGGCGGCCCGGTCGGCGTCGGTGCCCCACACCGAGCCGGACAGCCCGAAGTGGGTGCCGTTGGCGCGGGCGAGCGCCTCCTCGACGTCGGTGTACTTCACGATCGGCAGCGCGGGGCCGAACTGCTCCTCGTCCACGATGCGGGCGCCGTCCTCGATGTCGGCGAGGATGGTGGGCTCGAAGAAGTAGCCCGGCCCGTCGACCGGCCCGCCGCCCGCCGCCGCGCGGGCGCCGCCCGCGATCGCGTCGGCGACCAGCTCCGACACCCGCTCGTACTGCGGCCTGTTGTTGATCGGCCCGTACTGGACGCCCTCGTCCATGCCGTCGCCGACCTTGGCGGCCTTCGCCCGCTCGGCGAGGGCGTCGACCACGTCGCCGTAGAGCGCCTCCGGCACGTACACGCGCTTGATCGCCGAGCAGACCTGGCCGTTGTTCTGGAACGCGGCGCCGAACAGCCGGTCGGCGACCGCGGCCGGGTCGGCGTCGTCCAGCAGGATCGCCGGGTCGTTGCCGCCGAGCTCCAGCGTCACGCGCTTGAGGTCGGGGGCCGCCGCGGCGGCGACGCGCTTGCCGGTCGCGACGCTGCCGGTGAAGCTGATCTTGCGGGGGACGTCGTGCGCGGTCATCCACGCGCCGAGCTCGTCGCCGCCGGTGACGACGTTCAGCACGCCGGGCGGCAGCACGTCGCGCAGCACCTCGCCGAGCTTCAGGCTGGACAGCGGGGTGAACGGGGACGGCTTGAGCACGAGCGTGTTGCCCGCGAGCAGCGCCGGCGCGATCTTCCACACGCCGAGCAGCAGCGGGAAGTTCCACGGCGTGATCGCGGCGACCACGCCCATCGGGCGGCGGACGACCTCGACCAGCGCGCTGGCGTCGTCCTGGATGACCTCGCGGGGCAGTTCCAGCTCGGCGAAGTACTTCAGCCAGACGCCGGCGCCGACGACCTCCATGGTCGCGTCGGCGAGCGGCTTGCCCTGCTCCAGGGTCAGGATGCGGCCGATCTCCTCGGACCGGGCGAACATGACGTCGGCCGCCGCGAGCAGCGCCTTGCGCCGCACCGACTCGTCGCGGCGCCACTCGGCGAAGGCGGCCCGCGCCGCGGCCATCGCCGCGTCGAGCTGCTCCCTGGAGGCGTCGGGCGCCTGCTCGGCCACCTCGCCGGTCGCCGGATTGATCACCCCGAAGGTGCCAGGCGCGTCCACGGCCGCGCCGTCGATGGTCATCGAGAAGTTCTCGGACACCGTTGATCCTCCGCTTCAGGGGGGTTACCGAATCAGATTCAGTATTCACCTTCGCGGCCTGCCTGACGAGGTCCCGCGCCCCGGAACCGCCCCGGAACCGGCCTCGGGACCGGCCCGGACGCGGCCGGAGCCGGACCCGGGCGGGCGGCGCGCCGGTGGCCGGATCCGGCGAGATCCCGGCCCGCGCGGCGGAACCGAGTGATGATCATCACATGCGATCACGTCTCACCGCGGTGTTCGCCCTCACCCTCGCCCTCGCCGCATCCGGCGGGGCGACGGCGGCCGCAGCACCCACAGCGTCCCCGCCCTCGCCGGCCCCGCCGGCACCGCCCGCGTCCTCCGCGTCCGCGCCTCGGCTGGCCGATCCGCACCCGTGCGCGGGCAAGACCGGGTTCACCTGCGCGTTCCTGACCGTCCCGCTCGACCACCGCCGTCCCGGCAAGGGCTCCCTGAGGCTCCAGGTGGCCATGGCGGACAACGCCGGCGCGCCCAAGGGGATCCTGCTCTTCCTCACCGGCGGGCCGGGCCAGCCCGGGGTCCCGTTCATCGACGGGATCTCCGCGCGGATGCCGGAGCTCACGAGGAACTACCGGTTCGTCATGATCGACCAGCGCGGCACGGGCGAGTTCGGCGCGATCGACTGCCCGAGGCTGCAGGCGGAGGTCGGCAGCAGCGACATCGAGCCGCCCGCGCCCGGGGCGGTCACCGAGTGCGCGGGCGTCCTCGGGGACCGGCGGCACTACTTCACCACCGAGCAGACCGTCGGCGACCTCGAGCTGCTGCGGCAGGCGCTCGGCGTGCGGAAGATGACCGTGGACGGCGTCTCCTACGGCACCATGACCGGCGCGAGCTACGCCGTCCGGTACCCGCGGCACGTGAGCAGGCTGGTCCTGGACTCCGTGCTGCCGCACGCCGACCCGCAGGGCGACGACATGCTCTACCTCACGAGCCTGCGGGCCACCGCCCGCGTCCTGCGGGACGCCTGCGAGGCCGCGCCCGCCTGCGGGTTCGACCCGGCGGAGGACCTTGCCTGGCTCGCCCGGCACCGCGACGACGCCGTCCTCATCTGGGACATGCTGGTGTCCTACGAGTTCCTCGACCCGACCTACCGGGACGAGAACTCCCTGCCGAACGGCTGGGGCGACGCGGTGGCCGCCGTCCATGAGGCCCGCCATGGGGATCCGGCCCGGCTCGACCGGCTGCTGCAGATCATGAACTCCGGCGGCGACGACGTCACCCACTACAGCTCCGGCCTGCACATCGCGACGATCTGCGGCGACGGCCACTTCCCCTGGGGGACGTCCGAGACCGCGCCCGCCCGGCGCCCGGCCGCGCTCGAGCGGACGCGCCGGCACCTTCCCGCCCGCGCCACCTGGCCGTTCACCGCCGACACCGCCGTCGGCGGCGGGTTCGTCCAGGAGTGCCTGCACTGGCCCTGGTCGCGGCACACGGCCGAGCCGCACCGGACGAAGATCACCGTCCCCGTCCTCCTGCTGAACGGCGACCGCGACCTGTCCACGCCGCTGGAATGGGCGCGCGAGGAGCTCGGCCGCGCCCCGCGCGGCAGGCTCGTCGTGGTGAAGGGCGCCGCGCACTCCATCCAGAACCGCGAACGCGGGACGCAGGGCCGCGAGGCCGTCTACCGATTCCTCAACGGCTGACCACCGGCGGCTCGCCCGGAAGCGGACGGGCGCCCCGCGGCTCGTCGCCGCCCGGCGCCCCGCGCGGGCCCCCCCCCGGCGCCCGGCCGGGCGGGGGGGGCGCCGCGGGCGCCGCAGCCGCCCCCGCGCCCGCGCCGAGCGGGCGG
>NZ_JBEYTW010000063.1:0-50659 GCF_040643275.1 Spirillospora sp. NPDC047418 | reverse complement strand
CCGCGCCCGCCAGTCCGGCCTGGTCATCACGCCCCGCGACGTCTTCCAGCACCAGACCGTCGAGGAACTCGCCGCGACCGCGACGCCGCCGACCGCGACCGCGGCCGGCACGCCGAGCAGCCGTCCGGTGACGGCGGTGTGCGAGAGCAGGGTGCCGCGCTCGACGACCAGGCCGGACGCGGCGATCATGAGGGAGAGCCAGCCGGGGTCGGTCTCCCTGGCGACGAGGATCCGGCCGGCGCAGTCGCCGGGCGGGACGCCGGGGTCGAGGACGACCTTGGCGCGGCCCCGGACGGTCCCGCCGCTGGACCCGAGCCCGCGCAGCACGTCCCCGCCCCGGTCCGCGGGGACGCCGGCCGGGCGGGCGCGGGCGAGGGCCGCCGCGACGGGACGCCCGGCGGGCAGCGACAGCAGCGCGGGCGGCGGCGGCGCGTCCCGGTGGCGGTCGCGCTCGGCGCGCCGCACCGCGGCGAGGCCGCGCAGCCCGCGCGGGCCGGAGCCGGGCAGGGTGCCGTCGAACGCTCCGAGGACCTCCTCCACGGTCAGGTCGAGGACGTCCCTCGGGTCGTCGAGGGCGCCCGCCTCCGCGAGGTCGGCGCCGAGCCGCCACAGGACCGCGCGGGACAGCCCGAACAGCTGGGTGCGGCAGAACCGGGTGTCCTCCCGGGTCCGGACGAGCCGGCGCATGACGGCCAGCAGCGCGGTCAGCACGGCGCGGCGGACCGGGCCGCGGCAGGCCGACCGCAGCCGCCGCCGCGCGTCGGCCGCCGCGCGCTCCTCGGCGGCGCGGCTGCCTGCGACCGTGGCGCCCTGCCGGACGAGCGGGACGAGCGCCTCCGCGAGCATCCAGGGCCGCTGCCGGGGCGTGGGCGCGTCGAGTTTGAGGTCGTGGACCGCGCGGTCGCCGTAGCGGCGCAGGTGGGCGCGGGCCTCGGCGGCCAGGTGCGAGCCGTACCGGCCCGCCGCGATGTCGTCCCACACCGCGCGCAGGCCGTCCTCGCCCGGGGGACCGGCGGGATCGGCGGCGAGCAGGGCGGCCTTCAGGTCCGGGATCGCGGCGGCGTGCTCGGCGAGGGCGATGGCGGCGCGGGCGGCGGCGAGCGAGCGGTTCTCGCGGCCGCCGCACAGCAGGGCTGCGAGCAGTTCGGGCCCGGCGTCCGCCCAGCGGCGCAGCAGCGCGGTCCCGGCGCGCAGCGCGAGCAGGCCGTAGACGCTGTTGGCGAGCGTGACGCCCCAGCGCACCGACGCCTCCGCCCACACCCGCCGGTACAGGGCGATCAGCTCGTCGGCCGGCCGTTCGGCGAGCGGCCGGGCCGCCGGGTCGTCGACCTGCGCCATCACGCCGTCCCACCAGCGCAGGAAGCGCGCGGCGGCCCGCGGGTGCCCGGCCGCGCGCCGGGCGAGCGCGGGCAGGGCCGCGGCGGCCCGGACCCGCGACCGGCGGCGCGCCGCGCGGGCGTCGCCGGTGATGCCCATGCTCTCCTCCCAGCCGGAGCGGATCAGGTCGAACACGGGCAGCCGGCCGTGCAGCTCCTGCCAGTCGTCCAGCCGGTAGTAGACGCGGCCGTCGAGGTGCCCGACCATGCGCGGCAGCCGGTGCGCGTCCACGCGGAGCCGCCGCGCGGGCACGCCCATCCGCCGGTACAGGTCGGTGAAGGCCAGCTCGTAGAACATGCGCGCCTGGGAGTAGGTGAGCGCGCCCGAGACACCCGGGAAACTCTCGGTGATGTTGTGGTTCCCCCAGTGGACGCGGGGTCCGTCGTCCCGCGCGCCCTCCGCGAGGGGTCTCGCCTGGAGGAGGTGCACGGCGCCGTCCGCGGTGAACGCGCCCTCGATGTCCTGCGGGCGGCCGAAGTGCTCCTCCACGCGGGCGGCCAGGCCGGCCACGTGCCGGGCCTCGTCGTCGGTCAGCACGGGGACGCCGCGGAGCCCCTCCGGCACCTCGGCCACGCGCGGGTCCGTCTCGCCGTCCGCGGGCGGGCCGACCATGCGCCGCTTGGGCACGACCTCGGCCCGGACGGTGCCCGTCACCGGATCGACGAAGAAGTGGTCGATGTCGGCCTTCTCCTGGACGACGCCCTCACCGATCCCGTACGCGGCGGCGATGATGTGATGCCGCGTCCCGTCACGGGGATCGCGGGTGAACGCGACGAACGAGCGGGTCCCCGGCACCATGCGCTGGACGCCCACCGCGACCCGCGCGGCGGTCGGGTCGAGGCCCTTGTGCGCGCGGTAGGCGACGGCACCGGCCTTGAAGGCCGACGCCCAGCAGCGCGCCACCGCCTCCAGCAGGCCGTCCCGCCGGACGTACAGGAAGCTGTCGCTCATCCCGGCGAACGGGTCGTCCGCGGAGTCCTCTCCCCCGCCTCCCCCGCCGTCGCGCCCCGGCACGGCGCACGCGCGCACGGCCGCCATGCCGCCGGGGCCGATGCGCTCGTCGAAGGCGTCCAGCAGCGCGGCGGCGAGGTCCCCGTCCGGGACGGCCTCCGCCAGCGCGGACGCCGCCGCGGCGCACCAGTCGGCGGCCGGCACCGCCTCGGCGGGCGGGAGGCGCAGCGCGCCGAGCGCCCGGTCGAACTCGCCCGCCGGCAGGCAGAACAGGACGGGGACGGGGAGCCCCGCCGCGCGCAGCGCGTCCAGCCGCGCGAACTTGTGCCCGATCTCGCCCATCGTCACCACACTCCCGGCAGCAGGCGCGGCCTTCCGGCGGCGTACTGCGCATAGCCCGGAACATCGAGGAGCGACCGTTCCTCCACCCGGATCCGCCAGGCCACGGCGCACGCCAGCAGGAGCAGCGCCGCGATGGTCACCGGATGAGGGAAGAACGCCGTGAAGCCGAGGTTGGCGAGCAGCATGCCCGCGTACGCCGGGTGCCGGACCGTCCCGTACGGCCCGCCCGTGACGACCCGGTGGCCGTCCTGCCGCGCCACGTGATGCGAGTAGAACCGGCCGAGCGCGCGGATCGACGCCCGCCGCAGCACGACGCCCGCGGCGAACACGGCGCAGGGGACGAGCAGCCACGGCGTCCAGCGGTCCCAGGGCGGGGGCCGCAGCGACGCGCCGGTGACCAGCAGGAGGCGGGCCAGTCCGTACGGGAGCAGCGTGCGGGTGTCGGCGGGCGGGGCGGGCGCGCGGCGGAAGGTGACCGGGGCCTCCAGGAGCAGCCAGCCGAGATAGGCCGCCAGCAGCACCGCCGCGAGCGTCCCCGCCGCGCCGTCCCGCCCCGCGTTCAGGACGATCCCGCAGGTCAGCACCCCGACGCCCAGCACGAGCAGGAGGCGCGGGGCGAGCGTCACGGACCTCATCGCGGCGTTCACCGCGCCCGGGTGCGCGCGTACTGCTCGGGGTCCACGGCGTACGCCTCGTAGGTGAGCGAGCCGAGATCGGCGGCAGTGCCGGCGTCCGCGAGCCGGGCGGCGCAGCGGGAGCGGCGCCCGGACGCGCGGGCGGTGAGCCAGCGCAGCACGAGCGGCACGTCGCGGCCGACGCGGTACGGGACGTCCAGCCGCAGCATCGCCCACAGCAGCGTCGCGTCCAGGGGGCGGCCGTGCTCCTCGTGCTCCAGCATCGTGGCGAACTGCCGCCCCGCCTCCACGATCTCCACGGGCCCGCGGGGCTCGCCGGGCCGCGCCCCCGCCGGCTGCAGGACCGCGCACTCGACCACTCCCGTGCCGCGCCGCACCGGCGCGCCGACCAGGACGTTGCCGGGGCGGTGCCGGTGCACGAGGCGGGCGGGCGCGGGCCGCGCCGGGGCCGGCGGGCGGGGTGCGGCGGGCGGCGCGGGGTCCCCGTCGGCGAACGCGATGGAGCCGCCGCACACCTCCCGGCCGGACTGCCGCGCGGCGACCGTCCAGGCGCGGTTGCGGCCGGGGACGGGGCGGCAGGACAGCGTGGTGCCGCGGTCCAGCTCGCAGAACCGGGTGAAGTCGAGCCCGGCGACGACCCGGGCCGGCGCCCGGCCGCCCGCCCGCAGCCCGTCGGCGCGGGCGGCCAGCTCCAGCAGGCCGCTGAACAGCAGCATGCCCGGCACGTGGTCGAGGGGGTGGTCGAAGTAGAAGGGGTCGGACTCGTCGACGACCAGCTCGCCGAATCGTTCGATAACGGACGCGGTCATGCGCGCTCCCTCCAATTACCGGCCCCGGGCTCCCCGGATCCGCCTGCCGGAAACCGGCATCGGGTGCCCTTCCGGGAAGGGCGGATAAGCCGACCGGACGGGCGTCATCCTGCTACAGAAATGCGCGTCGATGAACTGCACCCCTGGGCAGTCCGCGGTCCGCCGGGCTGCCCAGTCCGGCAACCGGGCGTCCCCGGGACGGCCGCCGCGCGGGGGCGTCGCGGGATGGAAACCGCATGTCAGCGTCCACTTGCAGGGCGGGGTGCGGCGGCCGGGAGGGCCGACCGCGCACGTCATCCGGCCGCAATGCGGACCGATAAGCGCGCGTTTCGGCGCGCCGGCCCGACCGTTTTAGCGTCCCGGTCGCACAAGATATATTTTCACAATTTCGTTCAAATTAGGACGGATACACCACGGCCTGTGAGGTTGCCCACAGATAATTGGCAGAATGCGGCCATGCGGCGGGGCCCGGTCCGGCGGCTCGCCTCGTCCGCCGGACCGGGCCCCGTCCCCGATCCGCCCCGCTCCCCCGGCGGGGCGCGTCCCGCCGTCAGGCGGGCACGTGCGCCTTGTCGCGCGTCCAGTGCCGGTGCGCCGCGACGGCCTCGATCAGCTTGGCGGGGAGCTCCGCCTGCGCGGACGCCCCCTCGCCGGTGACGACCCCGCCGTCGCTGACGACGTTCCCGTCGGCGAACTGCACGCTCGTGATCCCGGCCCGCTCCAGCAGCCCGATGCCGGCGTCGAGGGCGCCGACCGCCTTGCAGTGCACGAACGCCTCGGCGACGAAGTGCACGGCGTCGCCGTCCTGCGCGAGGGTCCGGACGCTCTCCTCGCCGCCCGGCACGACCACCGCGTCGTAGAGCACGGACGCGACGGTCGGCATGGCCCGGGTGACCTCGACCCGCCCGCCGCCGGCCGCCTCGACGTGGCCGTCCCTGGCGGCGAGGACCTCGCAGACCGCGCCCGCCCCGGTGAGCGCGTCCGCGACCGCGGTGACGGCGCCCGAGTCGACGCCGTCCGCGACCAGGACCGCGATCTTGCGGCCCTGGACGGAGTCGGCCGGCGTGTCGGCCTGGCTCAGCGCGGGCGAGACGCGGCCGTGGTTGGCGGTCACGGCCGCCTCGGGCGGCGCCACGCCGATGCCCTCGGCGACCCGGACGGCGAGGTCGTGGTCGACGTGGTTAAGGTGCGCGACGACGCCCTCCCGGACGTGCATGTGGTCGCACTTGCCGAGCTCGAACCGGAACGCGCCGACGATGTGCTCCTTCTCCCAGTCCGCCATGCTGTTCCAGAACAGCGTCGCCTGCGAGTAGTGGTCGGCGAAGCTCTCGCTCCGCTTGCGGATCTTGTGCCCGTCCACCCGCTCCCGGTAGTGGGTGAACGAGCCCGCGCCGCCGACCGCCGGGCAGCCGCCCGACAGCGAGTTCTTGTGGTAGCTCGCCTGCGCCGGGTGGACGTCCATCTGGTGGTAGCCGTCGCGGTGGTGGTTGCGGACCGGCGCGATCGGCCGGTTCACCGGGATCTGCGGGAAGTTCGGCCCGCCGAGCCGGATCAGCTGCGTGTCCAGGTAGGAGAACAGCCGCCCCTGCAGCAGCGGGTCGTCGGTGAAGTCGATGCCGGGCACGACGTTGCCGAGGTGGAAGGCGACCTGCTCGGTCTCGGCGAAGAAGTTCTCCGGGTTGCGGTCCAGCACCATCGTGCCGACCGGCCGCACCGGGACCTCCTCCTCCGGGATGATCTTGGTCGCGTCGAGCAGGTCGAACCCGAACTTGTGCTCGTCCTCCTCCGGCACCAGCTGGACCCCGAACTCGTACTCGGGGAAGTCGCCGCCGGCGATGCGGTCCCACAGGTCGCGCCGGTTGAAGTCGGGGTCCTTGCCGCCGATCTTCTGGGTCTCGTCCCAGGCGAGCGAGTGGGTGCCGAGCTTCGGCCTCCAGTGGAACTTCACGAACGTCCCGCGGCCCTCGGCGTCGACGAGGCGGAACGTGTGGACGCCGAACCCCTGCATCATCGCGTAGCTGCGCGGGATCGCCCGGTCCGACATGAGCCACATCATCATGTGCATGGTCTCGGGCTGGAGCTGGACGAAGTCCCACAGCGTGTCGTGCGCCGACTGCGCCTGCGGGATCTCGTTCATCGGCTCCGGCTTCACCGCGTGGACGAAATCGGGGAACTTGATGCCGTCCTGGATGAAGAACACCGGCATGTTGTTGCCGACGAGGTCGAAGTTGCCCTGCCGCGTGTAGAACTTCGTCGCGAAGCCCCGCACGTCGCGGACGGTGTCGGCCGAGCCGCGCGATCCGGCGACGGTGGAGAACCGCACGAACACCGGCGTCGTCAGCGAGGTGTCGGTGAGGAACTCGGCGGTGGTGTACTCGGCGAGCGACTCGTGCAGCGTGAAATGCCCGTACGCGCCCGAGCCGCGCGCGTGCACCACCCGCTCGGGAATCCGCTCGTGGTCGAAATGGGTGATCTTCTCGCGGAGATGGAAGTCCTCCAGCAGGGACGGGCCGCGCTCGCCCGCGGAAAGCGAGTTGTCGGTGTCGTCGACCCGGAGTCCGTGATCGGTGGTGAGCTCCGTTCCGTCCGGGCTCACCCGCCGGCCGGCCATCTGCTCCTGTTTCGGATCCTCGCGTCCGGCGGGATCGGCCATCATGCAACTCCCTCAACGGTGAATGGGCATGCCCGGCGGCTACCCCGCGCTCAAGCCGGTATGCGCTGTTTGACGGGAACTTGAGTCCGGTGGGGCGTTTCCGTTCCGCTCGCCGCCCGCTCCCCCCGGCGGAGAATCCTTGTCAGTGCGCTGACAAACGGCGCCCGACACGGTGAGGGCGGCTGAGTGTCGCGGACCGCGCGGCGCGCCTAGGTTGAGGCGACCGGGCCGCCCGACCGCCCGGGCGACGCTTTCGCGTAAGGCGATCGGGAGGTGGCACCGTGACCGCGGCGTACGAGGACGCGCACTCCGGATCACCGGTCCTGGAGGGCCTGACGGAGGAGCCGTGGCGGGACGTCCCGGCGGAGGAGGCCCGCTGGATGCGGCCCCGCCTGCCGGACCTGCTCGGCGTGATGGTGAAGGGCGTGCTGCGGCACGTCCCGGAGTACGACCGGCCGGGCGACGCGGCCTACTGGCGGGTCGCCGAGGCCGCCGTCGCGCACGCGATGGAGCACTTCGTGCACATGATCGCCGACCCGGACGCCTCGTGGAAGGAGGTGTACCAGGTCTTCTTCGACGTCGGCTACGGGGAGGCCGTCGAGGGCCGCAGCCTGGAGCACCTGCAGAACGCGATGCGCGTCGGGTCGCGGATCGCCTGGCGGCACCTCGCGGTCGAGGCCGAGCGGCTCGGCCGCCCCCGCGCGCTGATCAGCCTGCTCGCCGAGGCGAACTTCGCCTACCTGGACGCGCTGGCGTCCGCGGCGGCGCACGGCTACGCGCGGGCCCGGGAGAAGGCGGCCGGGGAGCGCGAGCAGCGCCGCGGCCGGCTGCTGTCGCTGCTGCTGTCGGACCCGCCGGCCCCGCCCGAGGTCGCCCGCGAGCAGTCCGCGCGGGCCGGCTGGCCGCTGCCGCGGCGCCTCGCGGTGATCGTGCTGCGGCCGCGGCCGGGCAGCGGCGGCGAGGGCCCGGCCGGGCTGCCGCCGTCCCTGCTGAGCGGGCTGGACCACGGCCGCCCCTGCCTGGTCATGCCCGACCCCGACGGCCCCGGGCGGATCGAGGAGCTGACCGCGACGCTCGCCGGCTGGACCGGCGCGGTCGGCCCGTCGGTCCCGGTGGAGCAGGCCGGGACGTCGCTGCTGTGGGCGCGGCGCGCGCTCGACCTCGCGCCCGCCGCGCCGGCCGGCCGCGGCGCGCGGCGCGGCGGGGCGCTGGTCCGCGCCGAGGAGCACCTGCCGAGCCTGCTGCTGCGCGAGGGCGGGACGCTCGCCGCGATCGTCGCGGCCCGGCGGCTGGCCCCGCTGGACGCGGCCGGGGCGCGGCAGGGCGCGCGGCTCGCGGTGACGCTGCTGGAGTGCATGAAGCACGGCTTCAACGCCACCGGCGCCGCCGAGGTCCTGTGCGTGCACCCGCAGACCGTCCGCTACCGGCTGGGGCAGCTGCACGAGATGTTCGACTTCGACATCGAGGACCCGGAGATCCGGCTGGAGATGATGCTGCTCCTGCACACCTGGATCCAGCGCCACGGCGGCTGATCCCGGCACGCCCTCTGCCCTGCGTCTCCCCTGTGTCCCGTCCATGGACGTCCCGGAATCCGCTACGGTCGGGTTCGCCGCGCAGGCGAGGGGCGCCGCGCCGGCCAGGGGAAGGAAGACACAGAGCACATGGCCGAGAAGGTCATTCGCGTGGACGACATCGACGGCTCCGAAGGCGACGACGTCGTAAAGCGAGACTTCGAAGTCTTGGGTCGGACGTTCACGATCGACTTGAGCGATGACAACTACAAGCGGCTGAACGAGATGCTGGACGCGCTCGCGCCCTTCATCGAGAACGCCGTCGAGGTGAAGGCCGCCGGGAAGGGCCGCAAGTCCCGCACCGCGAAGATCAAGGGCTACACGAACGGCGATGTCCGCGAGTGGGCATTGCGTCAGGACATCGAAGTCTCCGAACGTGGCAAGATATCGGATGAGGTCTATGCTGCATTCATCGAGGCACATCCGGACGCCAAGCCGGACGCATAGCTAGAGGGAGTCCCCGCATGGCACAGAAGGTCGAAGTCCTTCTCGTGGACGACATCGACGGCGGAGAGGCTGACGAGACCGTCAGCTTTTCCCTCGATGGCACCGCATATGAGATCGACCTGAGCAAGAAGAACGCCGCCAAGCTGCGCAACGGCCTGGAGCCGTTCGTGGCGAGCGCCCGCAAGGCGCGCAAGCCCGTCGGCCGCACCGGCCGCGGGTCGCGCACCGCCGGCAGCCGCGAGCGCTCCGCCGAGATTCGCGAGTGGGCGAAGAACCGCGGCATCAAGGTCAATGAGCGGGGGCGTATCCCCGCCAATGTGATCGAGCAGTACGAGGCCGCGCACTAGCGGTCGCGCGGCCGGCGGCGTTCCGGCACGGCACCGAGGGGCCGGGGTGGAATTCTCACACCCCGGCCCCTTACGTGCGCACCGGGCAAATCGCTTTTAGGGGATAATGCCCGGTAATGGGGTGAGGCACCGCAATAGCGGCGGCGGGCAACGGCGAGGAGGGCGGGCCGGTTGGCACCTGTGAGGCGGCGGGACCGGATGCGGTACTGGTTCGACCGGACGATGTCGAAAGGGACGCCCGCGCTCATCGGCTGGCTCGGCCTCGCCTCGGTGGCGCTGGTGGTCGTGGTGGCGTCCGCGGCCGTCCTGCTCGCGCCGCGCGACAGCGAGGAGAACGGCCACTGGCCCGGCATGGTGTGGCGCAGCCTGCTGCGCACGCTGGACCCGGGGACGATGGGCGACGACACCGGCACGGGGCCGTTCCTCGCGCTGATGCTGGTCTCCACCATCGGCGGGATCTTCATCGTCAGCTCGCTGATCGGCGTGCTCACCACCGGCCTGGAGGCCAAGATCGGGGAGCTGCGCAAGGGCCGGTCGCGGATCGTCGAGCACGGCCACACCGTCCTGCTCGGCTGGTCCGACCAGGTCTTCACCGTGGTCGGCGAGCTGGTCGAGGCCAACCAGAGCAGGCGCCGCTCGTGCGTGGCGATCCTCGCCGACCGCGACAAGGTCGAGATGGAGGACGCGATCCGCGCCCGGGTCGGCGACCTCGGCCGCACCCGGATCGTGTGCCGCACCGGCGACCCGCTGAAGGTCGCCGACGTGGAGCTGGTCAGCCCCGGCACCGCGCGGTCCATCCTCATCGTGACGCCGGAGCTGGCCGACGCCGACACCCGCGTCATCAAGGTGCTGCTGGCGCTCGGCGCCCGCAACTGGGGCGAGCACGGCCCGCACGTCGTCGCCGCGGTGCACGACTCGGCGAACCTGCCCGCCGCCCGGCTGGCCGGCGGGGAGCGCGCGCACGTCATCGACGCCGACGACGTCGCGATCCGGCTGATCGTGCAGTCGCACCGCCAGTCGGGCCTCTCGCAGGTCTGCACCGAGCTGCTCGACTTCGTCGGCCACGAGTTCTACATGCGGCCCGAGCCGTCCCTGGCGGGCCGGCCGTTCGGGGAGTCGCTGTCGGCCTACGACCTCGGCGTCCCCGGCGGGCTGCGGCGCGCCGACGGGGCCGTGCTGCTCAACCCGCCGATGGACACCGTGCTGCGCGCCGACGACGAGGTCATCATCCTGGCCGAGGACGATCTGCTGATCAGGCTCGCGGGCGGCCAGGCCCCGCCCGTCCGGGAGGAGGCGATCAGCACGGCGGTCGCGCGGGAGCCGGTGCCCGAGCGGACGCTGGTGCTCGGCTGGAACCACCGCGCCCCGAAGATCATCGAGCTGCTGGACGAGTTCCTCGCCGCCGGGTCGGAGCTGGTGGTGGCCGCGCCGCGCGAGGACCCCACCACCGGTCTCCCGCCTCCCGCCAACCTCAAGATCGACTTCGTCCGGGCGGAGCCGACCGAGCGGCCGTCCCTGGAGTCCCTCGACGTGGGGACGTACCAGAAGGTCATCGTGCTGTCGGACGCCGGCCACGATGCCGACCACGCCGACGCCCGCACCCTGGTCACGCTGCTGCACCTGCGCGACATGGAGGACGCCCTGACCAGCCCGGGGGCGCCCCTGGGCGACCCGTTCGCGATCGTCAGCGAGATCAACGACGACGCCAACCGGGAGATCGCGCAGGTCACCAAGGCCGACGACTTCATCGTCAGCGAGAAGCTGATCAGCCTCATGCTGACCCAGCTGAGCGAGAACCGGCACCTGTACGACGTGTTCGTGGACCTGCTCGACCCGGCCGGCTCGGAGATCTACCTCAAGCCCGCCGGCGACTACCTGGTGCCCGGCGCGGAGGCGAACTTCGCGACGCTGATCGAGTCGGCGCGGCGGCGCGGGGAGGTGGCGCTCGGCTACCGGCTGACCGCGCGGTTCCACGAACCGCCCGGCTACGGCGTGGTCCTCAACCCGGACAAGGCGGCGCCGCTCACGCTGGCGGCCGACGACCGCGTCATCGTGCTCGCCGAGAACTGACCCCCGGCCCGGCCGACGGCGGGGCCGACGGCGGGGCGGACGGCGGGGCGGACGGCGGGGCGGACGGCGGGGCGAGGCCCCGGCCGGCCCGCAGCGCGCTCGTCACGCACGCGCGCAGGGCGGTCTCGGCGCGCCGCGCGTCCTCGGCCAGGGCGTGGATCTCCGCGCCGGCCGGCTCGTCCCCGGCGGTGCTCGCCAGCAGGTCCCGGTAGCGGGCGTTCTGCTCGGGCAGGGCCTGCACCACCAGCGACTCGTGGTAGGCGTCGCCGACCTCGCCGGCGCGCCGGGCGTACGCCTCCAGCGCCTCGACGCGCCCGGTGACCGAGCGGACCGACAGCTCCAGCGCGCGGTCCTGCGGCTCCAGCAGCGCCCGGACGCGCGGCGAGAGCCGCTCGGGCCGCTGGGCGGCGCGCTCGCGGCGCAGCCGGGTGTGCTCGGCGAGGGCGCTCGCGATCGACCACTCCTGCCGGGGCAGCACGACGGTGTTGTTGACGTCGTCCAGCAGCCCGGCGCCGTGCGCCCGCGACCCGAGGACGGCGTCGACGGCCCGCTGCGCGCGGACGAGCAGCCCCGCGGCGGGCCGGTCGAAGTCCGCGGGCAGCAGGTAGCGGCCGTGGTGCTCGCGGGCGGCGCGGGCGGCGGCGGGCTCCCGTACGTGCCGCAGCGCGCCGAGCACCCAGCCGGTGAAGCTCACCGCGGCCAGGACCGCGGCGGCCCCGACCTGGCCGAGCAGCACCAGCAGGATCTGCACGGCGGGGGTGAGCATCATCGCGAGGACGGGCAGCCGGCCCCACCGCGCCGCGCCGCCGACCAGCTCGTCCTCGTCCAGCGAGCCGAGCAGGCAGAGCCGCAGCCAGCCGCCGGGCAGGACGCCGTAGAAGACCGCGAAGGCGGGGATCCACAGCAGCCGCGCGAGGACGGTGGCGGGGCGCAGCCGCGGCGCCGGGGGCGCCGGCGCGCACGCCGCGGCGAGCCGTCCGGGCGCCGCCGCCAGCAGCGCGCGGTCGCCGCCGCCGAGGGCGGGATCGAACACCGGACGGGGACGGTGCTGCTCGTTCATCGCCTGCTCCCCACCGCGTCATGACCCACGGCCCCCGGCGCCCCCTCGCGCCGGTGGCCGCGGCCGCGTTGTGGCCGTGCCTGGGTTCATTCCACGCAGAGCGGTCGATAACCGTGCCGGAATCGCGAGAGACACCGTCCCGCCGGGGTAAGCAGGATCGTGAACGGCGGGCCCGGTGCGGACCGCCGGGGGCGCGGCGGAGGGAGTGCGGGTGAACGGCGCGCTGGGGCTGCTGGCCGTCCTGGTGCTGACGGCCGCGACCGGCTACTTCGTGGCGCAGGAGTTCGCGTTCGTCACCGCGGACCGGCCCGCCCTCGACCAGCGGGCGGCCGAGGGCGACCGGGCGGCGGCGCGGGCGGTGCGGGTGATGGGGCGGCTGTCGTTCATGCTGTCCGGCGCCCAGCTCGGGATCACGGTCACCGCGCTGGTCGTGGGCTTCATCGCGAAGCCGGCGCTGGCCGACCTGCTGGACCCGGCGGTGCGCGCCGCCGGCGTCCCGGACGCGGCGGCCGCCGGCGTGGCGGTCGCGGCCGGGTTCGTCCTCGCCACCGTGGTCCAGATGGTGCTGGGCGAGCTGTTCCCCAAGAACTTCGCGCTGGCCAGGGCCGAGTCGCTGGCCGGCGCGCTGGCCGGCTCCACCCTGGTCTACCTGGCGGTGGCGGGGCCGCTGATCAGGCTGTTCGACGCGTCCGCGAACCGCCTCGTCCGCGCGGTCGGCATCGAACCGGTGGAGGAGCTGCACCACGGCGCGACGCTGGAGGAGCTCGGGCACATCATCGGCGAGTCCGGTGAGCAGCTGCCGGAAGGGCAGGTCGACCTGCTGGAACGCGCCCTGGTCTTCGCCGAGCGCGACGCGGCGGAGGTGATGGTGCCCCGGGTGGACGTGGTGACCGTGCCGGCGTCCGCGCGCGCCGCCGAGCTGAGCGACGTCGTCTCGGCGAGCGGGCACACCCGCTATCCCGTGCTCGGCGCGGGCGTGGACGACGTCGTCGGCGTCGTCGGGCTGGCGGAGCTGATCACGCTGGACCCGGCGCGGGCCGGGCGGACGGCGGTCGGCGAGATCGCCCGGCCGCCGCTGCTGCTCCCGTCCTCGCTGCCGCTGCCGGACGTGGTGCGCCGGCTGCGCGGCGCCGGCGAGCCGATGGCCTGCGTGGTGGACGAGTACGGCGGCTTCGCCGGCATCGTCACCTGGGAGGACGTCGCCGAGGAGCTGGTCGGCGAGATCGCCGACGAGAACGAGCCGGGCGAGGAGCTCGCGATCCGCAGCGGCGAGTGGTGGACGACCGACGCCGGGCTGCGGATGGACGAGGTCGCCCACGAGACCGGCGTCCGGCTGCCCGACGGCGACTACGAGACCGTGGCGGGGCTGCTGCTGAAGCGGCTCGGCCGGGTCGCGCGGCCCGGCGACGTGGTGCGCGTCGACATCCCCCCGGAACGGCTGGACGAGCCGCCCCGCACGGCCGTGATCGAGGTCCTGACGATCCACCGGCACGTGCCCGAGCTGATCCGCGTCCGCACCGTCGAGACCGCCCGGGAGGACACGTGAGCCCCGCTCTCGGCGCGCTCGTCACGCTGGCGCTGCTGGCCGGCAACGGCTTCTTCGTCGCCACCGAGTTCGCCCTGGTCGCGGCGCGGCGGCCGCGGCTGGAGCGCGCCGCGGCGCGCGGCGGGCGGGCCGCGGGCGCCGCCGTCGCCGGGATCGACGAGCTGTCGCTGACGCTCGCGGGCGCGCAGCTCGGCATCACGATGTGCTCGCTCGGCCTCGGCCTCGTGTCCGAGCCGGTGTTCGCGGGGGCGCTGACCCCGCTGTTCCACTCCGCCGGGCTGCCCGGCGGGGCGGCGCACGCGGTCGCGTTCGTGCTGGCCCTGGCGCTGGTGACGTTCCTGCACATGGTCGTCGGCGAGATGGCGCCGAAGTCGTGGGCGATCGCCGACCCGGAGCGCTCCGCGACCGTGCTCGCGCTGCCGTTCCGCGCGTTCGCGACCGTCTCCCGCCCGGTGCTGGCGGCCCTGAACGGCGCGACGAACCTGCTGCTGCGCGCCGTGGGCGTCCGGCCCGCCGAGTCGCGGGAGGTGGCGCGCACCCCGGAGCAGCTGCGCAGCATCGCGCAGGAGTCGCGGCGGCTCGGGCTGATCGACGAGAACGAGCTGACGCTGCTCACCACCGCGCTGGACGCGCCGCGCGCCCCGCTGGCCGGCCTCGTCGTCCCGGTCCCCGACATCGTGTCGGTGCCGGCGGCGGCGTCCCCGCAGGAGGTCGTCGACACGGCCGCCCGCACCGGGCACACCCGGCTCATGCTGCGCGGCGCGGCCCGGCCGGGCACCGCCCGCATGGTGCACGTCCGCGACGCCTACCTGGCGCGGGCGCGGGGCGCCGCGAGCCCGGCCGGGGAGCTGGCGCACCCGGTCCCGGCGATGCCGGTCGGCACCCCGGTCGGCGAGGCCGTCGCGATCCTGAAGTCGCACCACAGCCACCTGGGGCTGGCCATCGCCCCGGACGGCGGCATCGCCGGGCTGGTCAGCCTGGACGACCTGCTCACCACGCTGCTGACCGTCCGCTGAGTCCCGAACAGTGTCAATGTTGGTTGACATGGCGACGACGTCAACCTACATTGACAGCATGAGCGATGGAGTGAAGCTCGCCCAGGAGGCGAGCAGCCGGGATCCGGCGGTGGGTCTGCGGGCCGTGCGCGCCCTGCGCGAGCTGGCCGAGCGGCTGGAGGCGCTGCAGGTCGCCGGCGCCCGCGACCAGGGCTGGTCCTGGCAGGAGATCGCGGTCTGCCTCGGCGTGAGCCGGCAGGCCGTCCACAAGAAGCACGGCGGCGGGCGCCGCATCTCACTCCCGACGAAGTCGGGCGGGGGGCGTGGGGGGTCGTCCCCCCTCGGAACGACACAGAAGGAGCAGTAGCGAGATGTTCGAGCGTTTCACCGAGAGCGCGCGGAGTGCGGTCACCGGCGCCCAGGCGGAGGCGCGGGAGCTGGGCGCGCCCTTCATCGGCACCGAGCACCTGCTGATCGCCGTCCTGGCGGGCGGCGACGCCGCGGCGCGGACCCTGGGCGAGCACGGGCTGGCGGCGGCCGACCTGCGCGCCCGCCTGGCCGCCATGGGCCGGACGCCGCTCGACGCCGAGGCGCTGAAGAGCATCGGCATCGACCTGGACGCCGTCCGCGAGGCCACGGAGCAGAGCTTCGGCGAGGGCGCCCTGGACTCCCCGGCGGACTCCCGGCGCGCCGGGCGGGGGCACATCCCGTTCACCCCGAGGGCGAAGAAGTCGCTGGAGCTCAGCCTGCGGCACGCGATCCGCCTCAAGCAGAAGCACATCGCGAGCGGGCACATCCTGCTCGGCGTGCTGCACGACAAGGAGTTCATGGCGGTACGGCTGGTGACCGAGGCGGGAGTGGACGCCGGCGATCTGCGCGCCGGCATCGAGCGACTGCTCATCTTCGAGGCCGCCTGATCAGCGCCCGAACTGGTCGGTGAGGACGGCGGCGCAGGCCCGCCTGCGGAAGGCATCGTGCGGGAAGCGCCGCCGGCACTCCGCGGTGATCCAGGCCGGGGACGCGGGGCGTGCGGTGCGCGGCTTGTGCTTCGCGGGCGGGCGGGGGCCCGGCCCGCGCGGGACGGCCGGGCGCCGATGCGCGGGCGTCCGTACGGAGGGCGGGCGACGGGGTGTCCGCCGCTTCGAACGCGCGGCGGACGCCACGCCCTTCGGCTCGGACCGTTCCGTGGACGGCGCGGGCGGGTTCGCGGACGGTGACGGCGTCGCGGCGTCCGGCGTGACTACGCGGGCGGGCGCCGTCCGCGCCGTCCCGTAGCCGACGGCGAGGACCACCCCGGCGGCCAGGGCGAGGGCCAGCACGGGCAGGAGCGGCAGCCGGAGCACAAGGCGCCGGGGCGGTCTGGGCTCGGCGCGGGTGAATCCGGCGGGCGGCAGGCTGGAGGAGAGGCGCACACCCCGATCGTCACGCTCGGCACCCGCTCGGACACGGAGAATGTCCGACCGTTGCCACCTTGATACACAGGCCGGCCCGGCCGGCGCGGGTCTAGTCGGCCTGGGCGACGGTGAAGCGGCGCAGGCGGAGCGACGGGTTCTTCTCCCGGACGGCGGCGACCCGCTCGGGCGAGACCTCCCCGCACGCGATGCCCGGCCCCTCCCCCAGCCCCGCGACGACGACGCCCATCGGGTCGACGATCATGCTGTTGCCGGCGCCCGTCGGGGCGCACTGGTCGGCCGCCGCCACGTAGATCGTGTTCTCGATCGCGCGGGCCCGGACCAGCGTCCGCCAGTGGTCCTCCTTGAGCGGGCCCGGCACCCATTCGGCGGGCAGCGCCAGCACGTCGGCGCCCGCGTCCACGATCCGCCGCGTCACCTCGGGGAACCGGATGTCGTAGCAGGTCTGCATGCCGAACGTGACGCCGCCGGCGGTGAACGTGTCCGGGGTGCCGATCTCCCCCGCCTGGACGATGTCGGACTCCCGGTACCCGAACGCGTCGTACAGGTGGAGCTTGCGGTACTCGGCGACGATCTCCCCGGTGGGGCTCACGGCGATGAGCGTGTTGGAGATGCGAGGCCCCGAGCGGAGCTCGTCCATTGATTGGCGGCGGGCGGGGGGACCGTCGGGGTCGTCCCGCCGCTCGTTCATCCCGGCGACGATGTGCACGCCGTGCCGCCGGGCGAGGTCGCCGAGCCCGCCCGTGAACGGGCCGTCCAGCGGCTCGGCCGAGTCGACGAACCGGCCGTCCATCCGCGGCGCGGTGAACATGGCGAACTCGGGGAACACCACGACCTGCGCGCCGCGCGCCGCCGCGGCCCCGGCGAGGTCGCCGATCGCCGCGAGGTTCTCGTCCTTGTTGACGCCGGGCGCGAACTGCGCGACCGCGACCTGCACCATCTGCCGCCTCCCCTGCCTCTGGCCGGCTACATCCGGTCGACGCCGGTCACCCGGATCACGGCCTCGCCCTCCTGGTCGGAGCCGGCGAGGTCGACCTCGGCGGTCACCCCCCAGTCGTGGTGCCCCTCCGGGTCGTCGAACACCTGCCGGACCCGCCACAGCGCGTCCTCCGGGACCTCCTCGATCTGCAGCAGCTTCGGCCCGCGCGCGTCGGGGCCGGTGAGCAGCTCCTCGTGCTCGGCGAAGTAGCCGTCCATGGCGTCTTCCCAGGCAGCGGCGCCGAAATCGGGATCCAGGTCGCCCAGGTCGCGGTACCGCTCCAGCGCGGCCATCTCCACCCGCCGGAACATCGCGTTGCGGACCAGCACCCGGAACGCCCGCGGGTTCGCGGTCACCCGGGTGACCCGCTCCTCGATCGGCTCGTCGACGCCCTCGTCGGAGGGGTTCGCGAGCTGCTCCCACTCGTCCAGCAGGCTGGAGTCGACCTGCCGGACCAGCTCGCCCAGCCACTCGATCAGGTCGATCAGGTCGTCGGTCTTGATCGACTCCGGGACGGTCTGCTGCAGCGCCTTGTACGCCCCCGACAGGTACCGCAGGACGAGTCCCTCGGTCCGCGCCAGCTCGTAGTACCCGATGTACTCGGTGAACGTCATCGCCCGCTCGTACATGTCGCGGACGATCGACTTGGGGCGCAGCGGATGGTCGCCGACCCACGGGTGCCCGGCCCGGTAGATCTCGTAGGCGGCGTCGAGCTCGTCCTCCAGCGGCTTCGGATGATCGACGTCCTGGAGCAGCTCCATCCGCTCCTCGTACTCGATGCCCTCGGCCTTCATCTCCTGGACGGCCTCGCCCCGCGCCCGGTTGACCTGCGCCGCGAGGATCTGCCGGGGGTCCTCCAGCGTCGCCTCGATCACCGACAGGACGTCCAGCGCGTAGGACGGCGACGCCGGGTCGAGCACCTCGAACGCCGCCAGCGCGAACGTCGACAGCGCCTGGTTGAGCGCGAAGTCCTCCTGCAGGTCGACGGTGATCCGCGCGTACCGGCCGAGGTCGTCGGGCTCCGGCAGCACCTCCACGACGCCGCCCGCGAGCAGCGACCGGTAGATGGCGATCGCCCGCGAGATGTGCCGCCGCCGCGCCGCGGGCTCCTCGTGGTTGTCGGTCAGCAGCCGCTTCATCGCCTGGAACGCGTTGCCCGGCCGCGCGATCACCGACAGCAGCATCGCGTGGCTGACCTGGAACCGGGACCGGAGCAGCTCCGGCTCGGCCTCCTGCAGCTTGGCGAAGACGTCCTCGTCCCAGCCGACGAACCCCTCGGGCGGCTTCTTGCGCTGCACCTTCCGCCGCTTCTTCGGGTCGTCGCCGGCCTTGGCGAGCGCCTTCTCGTTCTCCACCACGTGCTCGGGCGCCTGCGCGACCACGAACCCGACGGTGTCGAACCCGGCCCGCCCGGCCCGCCCGGCGATCTGGTGGAACTCCCGCGCCCGCAGCCGCCGCACCCGGTGCCCGTCGTACTTGCTCAGCGCGGTGAAGACGACGGTCCTGATCGGGACGTTCACCCCGACGCCCAGGGTGTCGGTCCCGCAGATGACCTTGAGCAGACCGGCCTGCGCGAGCCGCTCCACCAGCCGCCGGTACTTGGGCAGCATCCCCGCGTGGTGCACCCCGATGCCGTGCCGGACGAACCGCGAGAGGTTGCGCCCGAACTTCGTGGTGAACCGGAAGTTGCCGATCAGGTCCGCGATCCGCGCCTTCTCCGCCTTCGTGCAGACGTTGATGCTCATCAGCGACTGGGCCCGCTCGATCGCCGCCGCCTGGGTGAAGTGCACCAGGTAGATCGGCGCCTTCTGCTCGGCCAGCAGCTCCTCGATCGTCTCGTGCAGCGGCGTCACCCGGTAGTCGTAGATCAGCGGGACGGGCCGCTCCGCCGACGTCACCAGCGCGGTCGGCCGCCCCGTCCGCCGCGCGAGGTCCTTCTGGAAGAACCCGACGTCCCCCAGGGTGGCCGACATCAGCAGGAACTGGACCTGCGGCAGCTCCAGCAGGGGGATCTGCCACGCCCACCCCCGCTCGGGCTCGGCGTAGAAGTGGAACTCGTCCATCACCACGACGCCGATGTCGGCGTCGGCCCCGTCCCGCAGCGCGATGTTCGCGAGCACCTCCGCCGTGCAGCAGACGATGGGCGCGTCCGCGTTCACGCTCGCGTCGCCGGTCATCATCCCGACGTTGTCGCGCCCGAACATCTCGCACAGGTCGAAGAACTTCTCCGACACCAGCGCCTTGATCGGCGCCGTGTAGAAACCGACCTGGTCCTTTCCGAGCGCCGCGAACAGCGCCCCCGCCGCGACCAGGCTCTTTCCGGACCCGGTCGGCGTGGAAAGGATCACGTTCGCACCGGAGACCACCTCGATGAGCGCTTCCTCCTGCGCGGGATACAGCGTGATCCCGCGCCCCGACACCCACCGCTCGAACCCCTCGAACAGCGAATCGGCGTCGGCGTCATTTCCGGAGGGAAGCTCATCGATAAGACTCACTCCTCCATCCTGCCCCTTCTCCCGAGCACCCGTGCACGGAAGGGACGCCCGGCCGCGCCCGGCCGCGCCCGGGGTCAGACCAGGGCGTGGCCGTGCCCGGCCGCGAGCGGCGCGAGATCGGGCTCCCCGAACATCTCGCGCATCGCCGCGAACGCCGCGGCCTTCTCGTCACCGAACCGCCGCACATGCACGGCATAGGTCTGCGCGGACACGAACGTCGGCGGATTGGTCTTGCTGTGGAACTTGTCGGCGTACATGACGAGCCGCTCCTCGCCGCTCTCGGCCACGTAGTCGCCCGGCGGCATGGGCAGGCCCTGCCGCTCGATGTCGTCCCGCGTCAGTCCCATTCCCGTATGGCAGGAGCAGAACCGGCAGATCTCCTCGGGGAACCCCTCCTCGCGCAGCAGTTCATGTCCGAGCACTCCGTGCCGCACGTACTGCTTGAAGTCGATTCTCCCGGTCGCGTCGTAGAGCCGGTAGACCCCGATGTCGTGCAGCAGGCATCCGGCCCGCACGAGATCCCGGTCGACGTCGGGCCCGCCGCGTCCCATGATCTGCTCGGCGATCTCGCACACGATGACGCAGTGCGTCCAGACGAGGTCGAACGCCTCCCGCCCCGGCGCGTGCCTCCGGTGCAGGGCCCGAATCTCGTCGTCCCCCGGAACCCGCATCCCGCGAGTCTATTGACGCCGCCCGGACATGCCCGTGCCCCCGGGAGCACTCACCCTCCCGGGGTACGCACCCGCCGGTTCACGTTCCCTTGGGCGGCCCCGGGGAAGATGAACGCGCGGCTCCCGTACGGATCCCGGGAGGGATGGGCCTCAGGCGGTCACTTCGGTCCGGTCGGCGCCCCAGAGGGTGTGGAAGGAGCCTTCGCGGTCGACGCGGCGGTAGGTGTGCGCGCCGAAGAAGTCGCGCTGCCCCTGGGTGAGCGCGGCCGGCAGGCGGTCGGCGCGCAGCGAGTCGTAGTAGGCCAGGGCCGTGGAGAAGCCGGGCGCGGGGATGCCGAGGCGGGCGGCGGTGGCGACGACGTCGCGCCAGGCGTCCTGGGCGTCGCCGACGGCTTCGGCGAAGTGGTCGTCGGTCAGCAGGGTGGGCGTGTGCGGGTCGGCCTCGTAGGCGGCGCGGATGCGGTCCAGGAACTGGGCGCGGATGATGCAGCCGCCGCGCCAGATGGTGGCCATCGCGCCGAGGTCGATGTCCCAGCCGTACTCGGCGCTGCCCGCCTGGATCTCGTGGAAGCCCTGCGCGTAGGCGACGATCTTGGACGCGTAGAGGGCCTTCTCGACCGCGTCGGCGAAGCCCGGGCCGGCGGTGGCGGCGCGGGACGGGCCCGGCAGGTTCCGCGCGGCCTCGCGGAGCGCGGCGTGGCCGGAGACCGAGCGGGCGAAGACCGCCTCGGCGATGCCGCCGACGGGAACCCCCAGGTCGAGCGCGGTCTGCACGGTCCAGCGGCCGGTGCCCTTCTGCTCGGCCTGGTCGAGGACGACGTCCACGAACGGCGTGCCGGTGGACGCGTCGGTGTGCGCGAGGACCTCGGCGGTGATCTCGATGAGGTAGGACTCCAGCCGACCGGTGTTCCAGGTGCGGAACACCTCGGCGATCTCGGCGGGCGCGAGGCCGGCGGCGTGCCGGAGCAGGTCGTAGGCCTCGGCGATCAGCTGCATGTCGGCGTACTCGATGCCGTTGTGCACCATCTTCACGAAGTGCCCGGCGCCGTCGGGGCCGACGTGGACGCAGCAGGGCGTCCCGTCCACCTTGGCGGAGATGTCCTCCAGCAGCGGCCCGAGCGCCGCGTAGGACTCGGCGGACCCGCCCGGCATGATGCTCGGGCCGTGCAGCGCGCCCTCCTCGCCGCCGGAGATGCCGGCGCCGACGAAGTGCAGGCCGCGTTCGCGGAGCGCGGCCTCGCGGCGCCGGGTGTCGGCGAAGTTGGCGTTGCCGCCGTCCACGATCATGTCGCCGGGCTCCAGCAGCGGGGCGAACTCGTCGATGACGGCGTCGGTCGGGCCGCCCGCCTTCACCATGACGACCAGGCGCCGGGGCCGCTCCAGCGACGCCACGAACTGCTCCGGCGTCTCGGCGGGCAGGAACGTCCCCTCGTCGCCGAACTCCTCCACCAGCGCCTTGGTCCGGCTGGACGTGCGGTTGTGCACGGCGACGGGATGCCCGTGCCGGGCGAGGTTGCGGGCCAGGTTCCGGCCCATCACCGCCAGCCCGGTGACACCGATTCGCGCCTTGTCCATTGGCTCACTCCTCCTCGTGTGCGACCCTGACCAAGGGGTTGTACGCGGGCCATGATCCCCTTGTTCGAGCGCCGGGGGCGGTTGGCCGTGCCCGGCGCGGGGAACGGGTCGCGCGGGTATAGATCATCGACAACCTTCACTTCGATGGTGACATTCCAGGGGGTGCGGATGCTGGGACTGCCGGACGAGGCGGCGGCGTGTCTCTTCGATCTCGACGGGGTGCTGACCCGGACGGCGTCCGTCCACGCGGCGGCGTGGAAGGAGATGTTCGACGGCTACCTGAGGGAACGTTCCGAACGGACGGGCGGCACGTTCACCGAGTTCGATCCCGTCGGCGACTACGGCCGCTACGTGGACGGCAAGAAGCGCGAGGACGGGACGCGCTCGTTCCTGCGGTCGCGCGGCATCACGCTGCCCGAGGGCGACCCGGACGACCCGCCGGAGGCCGAGACGGTCCGCGGCCTCGGCAACCGCAAGAACGCGCTGGTGCTGAAGCTCATCGAGGAGAAGGGCGTCGAGACGTTCGACGACTCGATCGACTACGTCCGCGCGGCGCGGAAGGCGGGCCTGAAGACGGCGGTGGTGTCGTCGAGCGCGAACACCGTCCAGGTGCTGCGCACGGTCGGCATCACCGGCCTGTTCGACGCGCGGGTGGACGGCGTCGTCGCGGCCGACCGGCACCTGCCGGGCAAGCCGGCCCCGGACATGTTCCTCGCGGGCGCGCAGGAACTGGACGTCCCGCCGGCGAGGGCCGTGGTGTTCGAGGACGCGCTCGCCGGCGTCCAGGCCGGCCGCGCCGGCGGGTTCGCCTACGTGGTGGGCGTGAACCGGGTGGGCGAGGCGCACGCCAAGGCGCTCGCCGAGCACGGCGCGGACGTGGTGGTCGACGACCTGTCCGAACTGCTGGAGGGTGCGTGAAGGAGCGGGAGAGCGCCGTCGACCGGCCGGTGTTCCTGGTGGAGCCCTGGTGCGTCCGGGAGCCGGAGCTGCGGCTGGACCGGCTGGCGCAGAGCGAATCGGTGTTCGCGCTGTCCAACGGGCATCTCGGCATGCGCGCCAACCTCGACGAGGGGGAGCCGCACGGCCTGCCGGGCACGTATCTGAACTCGTTCTACGAGCAGCGTCCGCTGCCGCACGCCGAGACCGCCTACGGGTATCCCGAGTCGGGGCAGACGGTCATCAACGTCACCAACGGCAAGGTGATCCGGCTGCTGGTGGACGACGAGCCGCTCGACGTGCGCTACGGGCGCGTCCACCACCACGAGCGCGTGCTGGACATGCGGGCGGGCACGCTGACCCGGCACGTGGAGTGGACCTCCCCCGCCGACAAGACGATCAAGGTGACGTCGGTGCGGCTGGTGTCGCTGACCCAGCGGGCCATCGCGGCCGTCTGCTACGAGGTCGAGCCGGTGGACGAGGCGGTCCGGGTGGTCGCCCAGTCGGAGCTGGTGGCCAACGAGGCGCTGCCCGGCGGCGGCAAGGACCCGCGCGCGTCGGCGATCCTGGACTGCCCCCTGGTCAGCGAGGAGCACTTCGCCAACGGCACCAAGGTGCTGCTGCTGCACCGGACGCGGCGCAGCGGGCTGCGGATGGGCGCCGGCATGTCGCACGACATCGAGGGCCCCGAGTCGATGCGGGTGGAGACCGAGAGCGCCCCGGACGTCGGGCGGCTGACGGTCGCGACCCGGCTGGAGCCGGGGCAGAAGCTGCGGCTCGTCAAGTACATCGCCTACGGGTGGTCGAGCCGGCGGTCGCGGCCCGCGCTGCACGACCAGGTGGTCGGGGCGCTGGCGGGCGCGCGGCAGACCGGCTGGGACGGCCTGCTGGCCGAGCAGCGCGCCTACCTCGACGAGTTCTGGGAGGGCGCGGACGTCGAGGTCGAGGGCGACGCGGAGATCCAGCAGGCCGTCCGGTTCGGGCTCTTCCACGTCCTGCAGGCGGGCGCGCGCGCGGAGCGCCGCATGATCCCCGCCAAGGGGCTGACGGGTCCCGGCTACGACGGGCACACCTTCTGGGACACCGAGACGTTCGTGCTGCCCGTGCTGACCTACACGTCCCCCGGCGCGGCGGCGGACGCGCTCGCCTGGCGGCACATGACGCTGCCGCTGGCCTGCGAGCGCGCCCGGCAGCTCGGCCTGAACGGCGCCACGTTCCCGTGGCGGACGATCCGCGGCCAGGAGGCCTCGGGGTACTGGCCCGCCGGAACCGCGGCATTCCACATCAACGCCGACATCTCAGACGCCATCCTCCGCTACCTGGACGCGACGCGGGACGAGCAGTTCGAGCGGGAGATCGGCCTGGAGATCCTGGTGCAGACGGCGCGGCTGTGGCGCAGCCTCGGCCACCACGACGTCGGCGGCGTGTTCCGCATCGACGGCGTCACCGGCCCGGACGAGTACAGCGCGATCGTCGACAACAACGTCTACACCAACCTGATGGCGCGCCGGAACCTGCAGGAGGCCGCCGAGATGGCGATGCGCCATCCGGACGTCGCCGACCGGCTCGGGGTGAACGCCGAGGAGGCGGCGTCGTGGCGGGACGCGGCGGCCGCCATGCTGATCCCCTACGACGACCGGCTCGGCGTGCACCCGCAGAGCGAGAGCTTCACCAACCACGCCCGCTGGGACTTCGCGGCCACCAAGCCGGACCACTACCCGCTGCTGCTGAACTTCCCCTACTTCGACCTCTACCGCAAGCAGGTCGTGAAGCAGGCCGACCTCGTCCTCGCCCTGCACCTGTGCGGGGAGGCGTTCACCGAGGAGCAGAAGGAGCGCAACTTCGCCTACTACGAGGGGCTGACCGTCCGGGACTCCTCGCTGTCGGCGCAGACGCAGGCGGTCGTCGCGGCCGAGGTCGGCCAGCTCGACCTCGCGCACGACTACCTCGGCGAGACCGCGCTGATGGACCTGCACGACCTCAACCACAACACCCGCGACGGGCTGCACATCGCCTCGATGGCGGGGGCGTGGAGCGGCCTGGTCGCCGGGTTCGGCGGGATGCGGGCCCGCCGGGGCGAGCTGCGGTTCGCGCCGCGGCTGCCGGGCGGGATCAGCCGGCTGGCGTTCCGGATGCGCTACCGGGGCAGCCTGATCAAGGTCGGGGTGGCCGCGGAGGAGGCCCGCTACGAGCTGCTGGACGGGCCGGGCCTCGCGCTGTGGCACCACGGCGAGAAGTTCACGCTCGGCGACGACGCGCCGGTGGAGCTGCCGATCGAGCCGATCCAGGCGCGTCCGGCGCCGACGCAGCCGCCGGGCCGCGAACCGGCGCCGCGCCGCTTCGAACCGCACATCCGCGGCCCGCTCCGCCGCTAGCGGGCGCTCAGTCGCCCGGCGCGCAGGGAGCCGCGCATTCCGCGGGAACCCCGGCCGCCCCAGACCCGCCGGCCGCCCCGGTCACCCCGGTCCCGCCGGTCAACGCGGTCGCCCCGGTCCCGCCGGCCGCCCCAGACCCGCCGGTCCGGCGGGTCCGGTCGGCGAGGAGCCTGCGCGGGCCGGGGCCCTCGTCGCCGAGCCGGTCGTAGGGGTTGGCCAGCGCGCACCTGCTGATCGACAGGCAGCCGCAGCCGATGCAGTCGGTGAGGTCGTCGCGGAGCCTCTCCAGCTGGCGGATGCGGTCGTCGAGCTCGCCGCGCCACGTCTCCGACAGCCGGGCCCAGTCCGCGACCGTGGGGGTGCGCTCCTCGGGCAGGGTGGCGAGCGCGTCGCGGATGGCGCCGAGCGGGATCCCGACGCGCTGCGACACCTTGATGAAGGCGACCCGGCGGAGCGTGTCGCGGGTGAACCGGCGCTGGTTCCCGGCGGTCCGGCGGCTGCCGATCAGCCCCTTGGCCTCGTAGAAGTGCAGCGCCGAGACGGCCACGCCGCTCCGCTCGGCGAGCTGCCCGACGGTCAGTTCGTGCACCCGGTGCTCCAGCCGCGTCATGGCCCGCATCCTACGCGACCTCAACTCCGGTTGAGGTCTGCCGCCCTCACGGGCCGGGGGCGGCGCGCACCCCGTGCCGCCGCTCGGCGGTCCGGCCGAGCCGGCGCAGCCGGAACGCGACGCCGAGCATCGCGGCGCCGAACAGCAGCGCGAGCAGGCCGATCAGCCAGACCACCGCGATCGCCCCCGAGACCGGCCAGGCGAACAGCAGGATCCCGAAGATCAGCGAGATCGCCCCGGTCAGCACGTAGACCCATTCGCCGCGCAGCTCGCGGCGCAGCGCGACCGCGACGATGATCTCCAGCAGGCCGGTCGCGACCGCCCACGCGGCGATCAGCATCAGCAGGATGAACGCGGTGATGCCCGGCCACACCAGCGCGGCGATGCCGAGCGCGATCCCGGCGATCCCGGACAGCGCGAGCAGGCCGCGCGGGCCGCCGGTCGTGCCGCGGACCGCCTGCGTCACCGCGACGACCCCGTCCGCGAGCGCGTACGCGCCGAACAGCAGCACCAGCGCGAAGACGGTGATGCCGGGCCACACCAGCGCGACGATCCCGAACAGGATCGCGAACGCGCCGCGCAGCGCCAGCACCCACCAGTGCCGCGTCATCAGATCGAGCATGCCGGGCCTCCTGGGTCGGGAACTTCCCCAAGTGATGGCCCGTGTTCGGTCCCGGCAACGCCAAGGCCGGTCGCGGACTCCGCAAAGTCCGCGACCGGCCTGCGGGCTCACGCCGTGCGGCGGGCCGGCGCTCCGGCTCAGTGCTCCAGGCGGCGCACCAGGTCGTGGTACTCGTCCCACAGCGGCTTCGGCAGGTGGTCGCCGAACTTCTCGAAGAACTCCGGCACGAGCGCGGCCTCCTGCTTCCACACCTCGGTGTCGACCGACAGGAGCGTCTCCAGGTCGGCGTCGTCGATGGTGAGGCCGTCGGTGTCGAGCGCGTCCCGCGTCGGCAGGTGCCCGATCGGGGACTTGGCGGCGTCGGCCTTGCCGTTCAACCGCTCGACGATCCACTTCAGGACGCGGCTGTTCTCGCCGAAGCCGGGCCAGATGAACGTGCCGTCGGCGTTCTTGCGGAACCAGTTGACGTAGTAGATCCGCGGCAGCTTCTCGGCGTCGGTGGCCTTGCCGATGTCGAGCCAGTGGCCGAAGTAGTCGCCCATGTTGTAGCCGCAGAACGGCAGCATGGCGAACGGGTCGCGGCGCAGCTCGCCGACGGCGCCCTCGGCGGCGGCGGTCTTCTCGGACGCGATGTTGGCGCCGAGGAACACGCCCTGCTGCCAGTCGAACGACTCGGTGACGAGCGGGACCGCGGAGGCGCGCCGGCCGCCGAACAGGATCGCCGAGATCGGGACGCCCTTCGGGTCCTCCCACTCGTCGGCGATGATCGGGCACTGCCCGGCCGGGGTGGTGAAGCGGGCGTTCGGGTGGGCGGCCGGGGCCGGCGACTCCGGCGTCCAGTCGTTGCCCTTCCAGTCGGTGAGGTGCGCGGGCGGCTCGTCGGTGAGGCCCTCCCACCACACGTCGCCGTCGTCGGTGAGCGCGACGTTGGTGAAGATGCTGTTGCCCCACAGCGTCTTCACGGCGTTGGCGTTGGTGCTCTCGCCGGTGCCGGGGGCGACGCCGAAGAAGCCGGCCTCCGGGTTGATCGCGTAGAGGCGGCCGTCGTCGCCGAACCGCATCCAGGCGATGTCGTCGCCGATGGTCTCGACCTTCCAGCCGGGGATGGTCGGCTCCAGCATCGCGAGGTTGGTCTTGCCGCACGCCGACGGGAAGGCGGCGGCGACGTAGCGGGTCTCGCCCTCCGGCGGGGTGAGCTTGAGGACGAGCATGTGCTCGGCCATCCAGCCCTCGTCGCGCGCCATCGTCGAGGCGATGCGCAGCGCGTAGCACTTCTTGCCCAGCAGGGCGTTGCCGCCGTAGCCGGAGCCGTACGACCAGATCTCCCGGGTCTCGGGGAAGTGGGTGATGTACTTGGTGGAGTTGCAGGGCCACTTGACGTCCGCCCGGCCGGGCTCCAGCGGCGCGCCGACGGAGTGGACGGCCCTGACGAACGAGCCGCGCTCCTCGATCAGCCGCAGCGCGCCCGCGCCCATCCGCGTCATGATCTTCATGGACACCGCCACGTAGGCGGAGTCGGTGATCTCGACCCCGAGCTGGGAGATGGTGCCGCCGAGCGGGCCCATGCAGAACGGCACCACGTACATGGTGCGGCCCTTCATGCAGCCGTCGAAGAGGCCGGCCAGGGTCTCCTTCATCTCGGCGGGGGCGACCCAGTTGTTGGTGGGACCGGCGTCCTGCTCCTGCTCGGAGCAGATGAACGTGCGGTCCTCGACGCGGGCGACGTCGGTGGGGTCGGACGCGGCGTGGAAGCTGTTCGGCCGTTTGGCCGGGTCGAGCCGCGTGAGCGTGCCCTGCTCGACGAGGAGGCCGGTGAGCCGCTCCCACTCCTCGTCCGAGCCGTCGCACCACTCGACGCGGTCCGGCTTGGTCAGCTCGGCGATCCCGCGTACCCACTCAATCAGTTCGGTGTGGCCGGTTGGGGCCTGGTCGAGGCCGGGGACCTGGATGGACACGGGCTACTCCTTCAGCTGTTCGCAGGATGTTTGCATGATGAACAAGACCCGTCGTTTTTGCCATTTGGTCTGGACCAATCCCGTCCGCATTTGAGGCTTCTTGCCCGATTTGTGATTGTTCTCACGCGGCGACGGACGTGACGCCCGCCACCCCGGCGTGGTTCGGTACGGGCACCTCAAGCTGGATAAACGTGGGTCTCGGTGGCCTTCACGGCCGCCCAGATCGCGCTGCCCTCCGACAATTGGAGTTCCGCGACGGCGGCCGGAGTCACGTCCGCGACGGCGTCGAAAGGCGGCCCGGACAGCCGGATCCGGACACGGTCGCCCTGCCGTTCCACCGCCGCCACGCGGGCGCGCCAGAGGTTGCGCGGGCTGCCGTCGGGACGCGTCCGGTACAGCGCCACCGACGATGGCGCGAAGGCTATGAACACCTCACCCTCGGGTGAGTCCACCGTGTCCAGGGTCCCGGCGCCGTCGGCGATCACCACGGTCCCGCCCTCGGCCCTGCCCCGGTACAGGTTCAGCCCGACGAGCCGCGCCACGTAGTCGGTGCGGGGCCGGCGGGCGACGTCCGCCGGCGTCCCCTCCTGGACGAGCCGGCCGCCCTCGACCACCACGATGCGGTCGGCCAGCACCATGGCGTCCAGCGGATCGTGGGTGACGAGCACGGCCGCTCCCGCGAACCCGGCGAGGTGGCGGCGCAGCGCGGCCCGGATCTCCAGCCTCGTGTGGGCGTCGAGGGCGGCGAGCGGCTCGTCGAGCAGGAGCAGGCCCGGATCGACGGCCAGCGCGCGGGCGAGCGCCACCCGCTGCGCCTGCCCGCCCGACAGCGCGCGCGGCCGGGCCGACGCGTACTCCCCGAGCCCGACGCGGTCCAGCCATCCGGCGGCCACGCGGCGGGCGGCGCGGCGTCCGGCGCCCCGGCAGCGCGGCCCGAACGCGACGTTCTCCAGCGCGCTGAGGTGCGGGAACAGCAGGTAGTCCTGGAAGACCATGCCGATGCGGCGGCGGTCGGGCGGCAGCGGGCGCAGGTCCTCGCCCTCCACCCGGACGTGCCCGCCCGCCATCGGGACGAGCCCGGCCAGCGCCCGCAGCGCGGTGCTCTTCCCGGCGCCGTTCGGGCCGAGCAGCGCCACGACCTCGCCCGGCGCGGCGGTGAGCGCCAGATCGAGGTCGAACCCCGCCCGCCGCACGACGAGATGGGCCTCCAGCCCCGCGCTCACGTGCCGCCCACCCACCGGTCGCGGAGGGCCGCCAGGACGACGACCGAGACGGCGAGCAGGACGAGGCTGAGCACGATCGCGGCCTCCGGATCGGTCTCCAGCGCCAGGTAGACGGCGAGCGGCATCGTCTGCGTGCGGCCCGGGAAGTTGCCCGCGAAAGTGATCGTCGCGCCGAACTCGCCGAGCGCCCGCGCCCAGCACAGCACGGCGCCGGCCGCGACGCCGGGCGCGACGAGCGGCAGCGTGACGCGGCGGAAGACCGTCCAGCGGCCGGCGCCGAGGGTGGCGGCGGCCTCCTCGTAGCGCAGGTCGGCGGCGCGCAGCGCGCCCTCCACGCTGATCACCAGGAACGGCATCGCCACGAACGTCTCGGCCAGCACGACGCCGGCGGTGGTGAACGGGAACGTGATCCCGAACGCGGAGTCCAGCCAGCCGCCGACGAGGCCGCGGCGGCCGAGCACGAGCAGCAGCGCGACGCCGCCGACGACCGGCGGCAGCACCAGCGGCACCGTCACCAGCGCGCGGACCAGCCGGACGCCGGGGAACGGGACGCGCGCCAGCGTCCAGGCCAGCGGAACGCCGAACAGCACGCACAGGCAGGTGGCGAGGGTGGCGGTGAGCAGCGACAGGCGCAGCGCGTCCAGCACCTGCGGCTCGGCGAGCCGGGTGCCGAGCGTCGACCAGGGCGCCCGGACGAGCAGCCCGAACAGGGGCAGCACCAGGAACGCCAGCCCGATCAGCGCGGGCAGCAGCAGGACCCACGGCGGCCGCCCGCCCGGCACCGCGTCCGGTCTCATGGCGCTTCGAAGCCCGCCCGGGTCAGCGCCGCCTCGCCCTGCCCGCCGAGCACCAGCTCGATGAAGTCCGCGGCGAGGGCGGCGTTCGGGGCCTTGGCGACCCGCACGATCGGGTAGTCGTTGACGGCCTTCGCCGCCTCGGGGAACTCGATCCCCCGGACCCTCCCGTCCGCGGCCTTCACGTCGGTGCGGTAGACGAGTCCGGCGTCGGCCTCGCCGAGCCCGACCTTGGTCAGGACGGCCTTGACGTCCCTCTCCCTGGACGCGGGCTCGACCTCGACCCCGGCCGCGTCGAGCGCGGCCTTCGCGGCGGACCCGCACGGCACCTGCACGGCGCACAGGACCACCTTCAGGCCGGGCCGCGCCAGGTCCCCGACCGTGGCCACCTTGCCGGGATTGTCCTTGGGGACGGCGATGACCAGGCGGTTCCTAGTGAACACGCGCGGCCGCCCGGACGCGTCGCCCGCGTCGGTCACGGTCTTCATCGTGGCCGGGTTCGCGGACGCGAACACGTCCGCCGGCGCGCCCTGCGTGATCTGCTGCGCGAGCGTCGAACTGCCGCCGAAGTTGAACCGGACCGCCACGCCGGGGTGCGAGCCCTCGAACGCCTTCCCGAGCGCGGTGAACGTCTCGGTCAGCGACGCCGCCGCGAACACCGTCAGCGTCGCGCCGCCGCCGTCCCGGCCGCCGCCCGCCCCGGACGGGCCGTTCCCGACATCGCCGCAGCCCGCCGCCGCGAGCAGGAGGGCCGCCGCCACCGCCGCGCGCCTGATCATGACGCTCCCGGTTCCGCGACCTCGACCACGACGTTCGTCGACTTCACGACCGCCTCGGCGACCACGCCCACCTGGAGGCCGAGGTCGTCGGCGGCCTCCCGGCTCATCAGCGACACGACCCGGAACGGCCCCGCCTGGATCTCCACCTGCGCCATCACCCCGTCCCTGACCACGTCGGTGACGATGCCCCGCAGCCGGTTGCGCGCCGAGGAGAACCGCTCGGGCTGGTCGGGCGGCGCGGCCCCGCGCGCCTGGTCGCGCACGAAGGCGGCGAGTTCGGCGCCGGGGACGAGCCGGTGCCCGTGCTCGTCGCGGGACGCCGGGAGCCGCCCGCCGTCCACCCAGCGGCGGACGGTGTCCGCGCTGACCCCGAGCAGCGCGGCCGCCTCACTGATCCTGAACGTGGTCACCGGCCCAGCGTAGCCGACCGCAGATGCGAGCAGAAGAAGGCATTGATCCGAGAACCTGCAAGCATCAACGCTTCTTCGGGCTCGCAGCTGCGAGTCGGCACCTCATTCAGCGACGCCGAGCTCCCTGTCGCTTTTCATGAAAATGCTCCCCTTTTTGGCCACGGGCGGGTCTGCTGACCGTGTGGATCGCGCGGCTCCGGGTAAACGGAGTCTCAAAACAGAATTCGGACGCCCGGTCAGGAGGAATGATCATGACTGGGACCATGCGAGCACCGCGCACCCGCGGCGTCCTCAGTGGAGTCCTGCTGATCCTGCTGGGGCTGTGGGGCGGCCTGCTGCCCTTCGCCGGCCCCTACTTCGGCTTCGGCTTCGCGCCCGACGACACCTGGGTGTACACCACCGACCGGCTCGAACTGAGCGTCGCGCCCGCCGCCGCGGCCGTGCTCGGCGGGCTGATCCTGCTCTCCAGCGCCAACCGCGCCCTCGCGATGTTCGGCGGCTGGCTGGCCGCCCTCGGCGGCGCCTGGTTCGCCGTCGGCCCGCCCCTCGCCACGCTGTGGGACGTGCCCGGCATCGGCGCGCCGCTCGGCACCACCGAGGGCCAGATCCTGGCCGAGCGGCTCTCCGGGTCCACCGGGCTCGGCATTGTGATCGTGTTCCTCGCCGCGTTCGCGCTCGGCAGGTTCGCCGTCGTCGGCGCGCGGGAACCGGCGCCGCCGGCCGAACCCGCACCGGCCGGCACCACCCAGCCGATCGTGCACGGACGCTACGCGCGGGAGGGCCGGCAGGGGCCGCCGCCGCCGCGGCCCGGCGACCAGCACGTCGCGGGCGAACCGCGCTACGACCGCTGACGGCCGCCGGGGCCGTCCGCCGGCGTCACTTGCGGTCGCGGGACCGCATGTTGCGGACGGCCTTGGTGGTCTCGTAACTGCCGCGCTCGTCGTCCGTCCGGACGTCGTCGCGGTCGGTGAACATGGCCACGAAGGCGATCAGCAGGCCCACTCCGCCGATCCACGGCTCCCGCCAGGCGAAGCTGAGCGCCACGCATACGGCGGCCACGGAGAGCAGTAGCAAGAGCTTCACGTCGCACCCCTCGACCCGCGCCCTGATGCCCGGAGGGCAGGCCCTCCGGACGAAACCGGTGTCCATCCGGGATCAGCGAGTAATGGAAGACTTACCCGCGTCCCGTAGAGGGCATCCTGACATGCCGCGGCCCGATTCCGCTACTTGCGGCCCTTGCCGCGCTTCTCGCGGATCTTCATCGCGATGTCCAGCGGGGTCCCGTCGAAGCCGAACTCCTCGCGCAGCCGCCGTTCGATGAACCGCCGGTAGCCCTCCTCCAGGAACCCGGACGTGAACAGCACGAACCGCGGCGGCCGCACCCCCGCCTGCGTGGCGAACAGCACGCGCGGCTGCTTGCCGCCCCGCACCGGGTGCGGGTGGGAGTTCACCAGGTCGGCGAAGAACTGGTTCAGCTTGGACGTCGGAACGCGGGTGCCCCAGCCCTCCAGCGCGGTCTCGATGCCGGGCACCAGCTTCTCCACGTGCCGGCCGGTCTTCGCGGAGATGTTCACCCGCGGCGCCCAGCGCGCGTTGTGCAGCTGCCGGTCGATCTCGCGGTCCAGGTAGTGGCGGCGCTCCTCGTCCAGCAGGTCCCACTTGTTGTAGGCGATCACCAGCGAGCGGCCCGACTCGACCACCATCGAGATGATCCGCAGGTCCTGTTCGGCCAGCGGCTGGTCGGCGTCCACCAGCACCACCGCGACCTCGGCGCGCTCCAGCGCCGACTGGGTGCGCAGGGTCGCGTAGAAGTCGGCGCCCTGGTTCTCCCGGTGCCGCCGCCGGATCCCCGCCGTGTCGATGAACCGCCACGTCCGGCCGCCGAGCTCGATCAGCTCGTCGACCGGGTCGCGGGTCGTGCCCGCCACCGAGTCGACGACGGCGCGCTCCTCCCCCGCCAGCTTGTTCAGCAGGCTCGACTTGCCGACGTTCGGACGGCCGAGCAGCGCCACCCGGCGCGGCCCGCCCTCCGGCACGAACGACTCCGCCGGCGGCTCCTCGGGCAGCGCCTCCAGCACCGCGTCGAGCAGGTCGCCGCTGCCGCGCCCGTGCAGCGCGCTGACCGGGTGCGGCTCGCCGATGCCGAGCGACCACAGCGCCGCCGCGTCCGCCTCGGTGCCCATGTTGTCGACCTTGTTGGCGACCAGCACCACCGGCTTGCCGGACCGGCGCAGGATCTCCACCACCGCCTCGTCGACGTCGGTGGCGCCCACGGTCGCGTCGACCACGAACATCACCACGTCCGCCAGGTCGACCGCCAGCCGGGCCTGCTCGGCGATCGCCGCGGCCAGGCCGGACGAGTCGGGCAGCCAGCCGCCGGTGTCGACGACGGTGAACCGCCGCCCGCTCCACGCCGCGTCGTAGGCGACCCGGTCGCGGGTCACGCCGGGGACGTCCTCCACGACGGCCTCGCGGCGGCCGAGGATCCGGTTGACCAGGGTGGACTTGCCGACGTTCGGCCGCCCCACCACCGCCACGACCGGCGCCGGGCCCGCATCCGCGGCGACGTCCTCGACGGCCTCGACCGTCTCGATCTCGTAATCGCTCACACGCTCACTCATGCTCTTTGGCGAGGCGGACGACCGCCTCGATGACCTCGGCGAGGCTCAGCCCCGTCGAGTCGATCTCGTGCGCGCCGGCCGCCTTCGTCAGCGGCGACGCCTTCCGGGTGGAGTCGAGCCGGTCCCGCCGCGCCTGCTCGGCCCGGGTCACCGTCACCGACGCGCCCGGGTCGGCGGCCAGGTCCTTCGCGCGGCGCGCGGCGCGCGCCTCCTCGCTGGCCGTCAGGTACACCTTCACGGGCGCGTCCGGCGCGACGACCGTGCCGATGTCGCGGCCCTCTACCACGATGCCGCCGGCACCGATGACCTCCCGCTGCAGCTCCACGAGCCGGGCGCGGACCGCCGGGACGGCGCTGACCGCGCTGACCGCGTTCGTCACCTCGCGGGTGCGGATCGGGCCGGACACGTCCGTGCCGTCCACCATGATCGCGGGTGCGTCCGGGTTGGTGCCGCAGGCGATCTCCGGGTCGAGCGCGCGGGCCGCGACGGCGGCGCCGTCCTCGACCGGGACGCCGTTCTCCAGCATCCACCACGTCATGGCGCGGTACATCGCACCGGTGTCCAGGTAGCGCAGCCCGAGCGCGCGGGCGACCCCCTTGGACGCGCTGGACTTGCCCGAACCGGAGGGTCCGTCCATGGCGATGACGAGCGACACGATCGCTCCCTCTCTTCTTCGTCGGAGCACCCGCCGACCACGGATCGGCGGGCGGAGCGGGCGGCGGCCCATCGCCGCCCCGGCACGGGATCCCCCCGGACAAGCCCCGACGTACAAGGCTACCGGTCCCCCGCCGCGCACGCGTCACTCCGGCAGACGTCCCCGCCCCCGGCGAGCGGCCCCGGCCGCCGCGCACGCGTCACTCCGGCGGTCCTCGCCCCCGGCACGGGGACCGGGGGCCGCTCGCCGCTCGGGCGGCGCTCCGGTCCGGTCGCCGGTCAGCCGGGCACGGACCAGCCGCGGGCGCGCAGCTCCGCCGCCAGCCGCTCGGCGGCCTCCGGGACCACCGACAGCTCCAGCACGCCGAGCGGGCGGCCCGGCGAATGCTCGATCGTCACGTCCTCGATGTTGACCCCCGCGATCCCCGCCGCCTGGAAGATCATCGCCAGCTCGCCGGGACGGTCCGGGATGACCACCTGGACGGTCGCGTAGGCGGGCTGGTCGCCGCCGTGCTTGCCGGGGATCCGGGACCGGCCCGCGTTCCCGCGCAGCAGCAGGTCCGCGACGTGCGCGGCGGCCTCCTCGCTGCCGTCGCGCAGCAGCGACGCGGCCACCGCGAGATCGGTCGCGACCGCCTCCAGCACGTCCGCGACGGGCTGGGAGTTCGCCGACAGGATGCCGATCCACAGCCGCGGGTCGCTCGCCGCGATCCGTGTCACGTCCCGGACGCCCTGCCCGGACAGGCCCAGCGCCACCTCGTCCGCGCCGGTCAGCCGGGCCGCGACGGCCGCCGACACCACGTGCGGGCCGTGCGAGACGAGCGCGACCGCCCGGTCGTGCTCGGCCGCGTCCACCTGGACGGGCATCGCCCCGCACGCCCTCGCCAGCCCCGTCACGACCTCGACGGTCTCCGGTGTCGCCTCCGGGGTCGCGCACAGCGCCCACGGCCGGCCGAGGAACAGGTCGGCGCGCGCCGCGCTCGGCCCGGACCGCTCGCTGCCCGCGAGCGGGTGCCCCGCCACGAACGTCGTCAGGTCGCAGCCGAGCTCCGCCGCCTGCGCCAGCGGCAGCGCCTTCACGCTCGCCACATCGGTGTAGGCCGCGGCGAGGCCGCGCTTCTGCGCGTCCAGCAGCGTCACCGCCACCGCCGCCGGTGGCACCGCCAGCACCGCCAGGTCGGCGGGCTCCGCGCGCGCACCGTCCGGCAGCGCCTCCCCCGCGCCCAGCTCCACCGCCAGCGACAGCGCCGCCGCGTCCCGGTCGGTCAGCAGCACCTCGGCGCCGCGCTCGCGCATCGCCAGCGCGATCGACGTCCCGATCAGGCCCGTCCCGACCACGACGATCCGCCGCACCACCGCATCCTCACTCACGCCAGAACCCTACTGCGCGATGTCCAGCCGCAGGGCCGTCGCGCCGCGCAGGTAGACGTGCTGGACGCCGGAGCGGGGGCGGCCGGTCTCGATGTGCGCCATCAGCCGGATCACCCGGGGCAGCGCACCGGGCACGCCGATCTCGGTCGCGCACAGCAGCGGCACCTCGTGGAAGCCGAGCTTGCGGGCGGCGAGCGCCGGGAACTCCGCCGTCAGGTCCGGCGTCACCGTGAAGATGACGCTGATCACGTCGTCGGTGCTCAGCTCGTTGCGGGCCATCACCGCGGAGACGAGCTCGGTCGTCGCCGCCAGGATCTGGTCCCGGTCGTCGGCGTCGATCTGCGTCGCCCCACGGACCGCGCGTACCGCCACAGTCGTCTCCCCTCCTCGTGCCGGGCCTTCTCGCCCCGGGCGTCCCTACAGGCCGACGGCCTTGTACAGCTCGCCGACCTCGCGCACGGTCAGCGCGCGCATCCCGCCCGGCTGCAGCGACCCCAGCTTGATCGGCCCGAACTCTATGCGGGCGAGCTGCTGGACGGGGAACCCGGTCTCCTTCAGCAGCCGCCGGACGATGTGCTTGCGCCCCTCGTGCAGGGTGATCTCCACCAGGACGCGCCGGCCGACCTGGTCGAAGATGCGGAACTTGTCGGCCTTGGCGGGCCCGTCGTCGAGCGTCACCCCGGCCTTCAGCCGCCTGCCGAGGTCGCGCGGGATCGGGCCGTGGATCTCCGCCAGGTAGGTCTTGTAGACCCCGTAGGACGGGTGGGTGAGGCGGTGCGACAGCTCCCCGTCGTTGGTGAGCAGGATCAGGCCCTCGGTGTCGGTGTCGAGCCGGCCGACGTGGAACAGCCGCTCGGGGACCTCCACGTAGTCGGCGAGGGACTTGCGGCCCCGCTCGTCCGACATCGTCGACACCACGCCGCGCGGCTTGTTGATCGCGTAGTAGCGCATCTCGGCGCGGGTCTCGACGCGCCTGCCGTCCACGTGGATGACGGCGCTGCGCGGGTCGACGCGCTCACCGAACCGGAACACCTTCTTCCCGTCCACCGTGACGCGGCCCTCGCCGATCAGCTCCTCGCAGTGGCGGCGGCTGCCGATCCCGGCCTCGGCCAGCACCTTCTGCAGCCGCACGCCCTCGTTGTCGCTCACGTGTCCTCAGCTATCCACTATGTCTTCTGGCAGGTCATCGGGCAGGTAGGGGGCGAGCTCGGGCAGCTCGTCGAGGTCGCGGAGGCCGAGGCGCTCCAGGAAGTACCCGGTGGTGCGGTACAGGTGCGCCTGCGACTCCGGCTCCTGCCCGGCGTCCTCGATCAGGCCGCGCAGCGTCAGCGTCCGCATGACGCCGTCGCTGTTGACCCCGCGGATCGCCGACACGCGGGCGCGGCTCACCGGCTGCCGGTAGGCGACGACGGCGAGCGTCTCCAGCGCGGCCTGCGTCAGCCGCGCCTGCTGCCCGTCGGTGACGAACCGCTCCACGACCGGGGCGCACACGTCCCGGGTGTAGAACCGCCAGCCGCCGGCGACCTCCCTGAGGTCGAACCCGCGGCCCTGCCCGGTGTATTCCGCGGCCAGCTCCCGCAGCGTCTCCGCGACCTCGCCGCGGGGCCGCTCCAGCAGCTGCGCCAGCATCAGCACGGTGACCGGCTCGTCCACGACGAGCAGGATCGCCTCGATCGAGGCGCGCAGCCCCGGGAGTTCCGGCGCGGCCGCGCCGGGTTCCTCAGTCATCGTCCCCCTCGCCCTTCTCCCCCGCCCCGCCGCTCTCGGCCGGGTCCTTCTTCGGGGCGCCCTCGTAGTCGTCGCCGACGGAGACGTCCCCGTCGTCGGTGCCGGTCCAGGTGACGTGCAGCTCGCCGAGGGGCTCGTCCTGCTCGAACGTGACGGCCTGCTCCCGGTACAGCTCCAGCAGCGCCAGGAACCGCGCGACGACCTCGTAGGTGCCCTCCGCGTCGGCCGCGAGGACGCGGAACGTCGTCCGGCGCAGCCGGCGGAGCATCGCCACGACGATCGCGGCCTGCTCCTTGACGCTGGCCTTCGGCTGGTACATGTGCTCGACCGACACCGCGGGCGGCGCCTTCGGCGCGAGGGCCCTGGCGGCGAGCCGCGCGAACTCCTCCGGGCCGAGGCCGAGCAGCACCTCCGGCAGCAGGTTCGCGAACTTCGGCTCCATCGGCACGAGGCGCGGGAACCGCCGGCTCGCGTCCGCGATCCGCGCGGCGAGGACCCGCGCGACCTCCTTGTAGGCGCGGTACTGCAGCAGCCGCGCGAACAGCAGGTCGCGGGCCTCCAGCAGCGCCAGGTCGTCCTCGTCGTCGACCTCGCCGGACGGCAGCAGCCGCGCGGCCTTCAGGTCCAGCAGGGTCGCGGCGACCAGCAGGAAGTGGCTGGCCTGGTCGAGGTCCCAGTCGCGGCCGTAGGAGCGGATGTGCGCGATGAAGTCGTCGGTGACCTTGTGCAGCGACACCTCGGTGATGTCGAGCTTGTGCTTGGAGATCAGGCCGAGCAGCAGGTCGAACGGGCCCTCGAAGTTGTCCAGGTGGACGCGGAAGCCCTGCTCCTGCTCGCCCTCCTGCTCCGGCCCCCGCTCGGGCTCCGGCGACGTCTGGTCCACGTCGCTCACGGTAGCGGAGTGCTCCTCCCGCGCTGTGCTCACCGGCCCCATCGTCCCATGCCCCGGGCGCGCTTCGCGCCACCGGCGATCACGAGCGGTGACGGCGCGTCCGGCGGGCGGCCGCTACCGCCCGGTCAACCGGTGCGGGGGCCGCCGGACGGCCTCAATCGGTCTCGGCCCACCGCAGGAGGACCTCCCGCGCCAGGCTCCGGTACGCGTTCGCGCCCATCGAGTTCGGATCGAAGAACGTGATCGGCTCACCGGCGACGGTCGCGTCCGGGAACCGGACCGTCCGGTTGATGACGGTGTGGAAGACCTGCTCGCCGAACGCCTCGACGATGCGGCCGAGGACCTCGCGGGTGTGCAGCGTCCGCGAGTCGTACATGGTGCCGAGGACGCCGTCGATGACGAGTTCCGGGTTGATCCGGCCCTGCACCTTCTCGATGGTCTCCATCAGCAGCGCGACGCCGCGCATCGCGAAGTACTCGCACTCCAGCGGGATCAGCACGCCCTCGGCGGCGGCCAGCGCGTTGACGGTGAGCAGGCCGAGCGACGGCTGGCAGTCGATGAGGATGTAGTCGTAGTGCGGGACGGCCGACTTCAGCGTGCCCTGCAGGATGTACTCGCGCCCGACCTCGTGGACGAGCTGGACCTCCGCGCCGGACAGGTCGATGTTGCTCGGCAGCAGGTCCATCCCGTCGACGCCGGTCTCGATGACGACGTCCTCCCACTCGGTGTCGTGCTCGAGCAGCAGGTTGTGGATCGTCACGTCGAGCTGGCGCGGGTCGCCCTTGCCGAGCCCGACCGACAGGGCGCCCTGCGGGTCGAAGTCGACGAGCAGCACGCGGCGGCCGTACTCGGCGAGCGCCGCGCCCAGGTTGATCGTCGTGGTGGTCTTGCCGACGCCGCCCTTCTGGTTGCAGACGGCCACGATCCGCGCGGGGCCGTGCCCGGCCAGCGGCTCCGGCTCCGGGAACACCGGAACGGGGCGCTGCGTGGGCCCGAGGGCGCGGCTCGGGTCGGTCTCTATGGCGGCGGAGGAAAGGACTCCGTCCGCGCCGTTAGTGCTGGTCACCAGATCCCTCCCCGGCGGCCCGGAAATGCCATCCAGAACGGGGACTCTAGGGCCGTCCACCCCGGGCCACAAGCCGACGCGCGCCGAACGTCGGGATTTGTACAGCGGCCTGTCCGTCCCATTCGTCCCTGTGTGCGCCCGTGTCCCGCCCGCCCCGCGGTCAGTTCCGCGCCCGCGGATGCGAGGTCGCGTACACCTCGCGCAGTAGCCGCACCGTCACCAGCGTGTACACCTGCGTCGTCGTCACCGACGCGTGCCCGAGCAGTTCCTGGACGACGCGGACGTCGGCTCCGCCGTCCAGCAGATGGGTCGCGAACGAGTGCCGCAGCGTGTGCGGCGACACCTCCGACAGCCGCGCCCGGTCGGCGGCGGCGCGCAGCACCATCCACGCGCCCTGCCGCGACAGCCGCCCGCCGCGCGCGTTCAGGAACAGCGCCGGGCCGCCGCGGCCCGTCCCGGCCAGCTCGGGCCGGGCCCGCACCAGGTAGGCGTCGACGGCCTCGCGGGCGTAGTCGCCGATGGGCACCACCCGCGCCTTGCCGCCCTTGCCGGCGACGCGGGCGAACCCGTCGCGCAGGTCGAGGTCGTCGACGTCCAGCCCGACCGCCTCGGAGATGCGCGCGCCGGACCCGTAGAGCAGTTCCAGCAGCGCCCGGTCGCGCAGGCCGCGCGCGGTGTCGCCGGACGCCCCGGCCGCGGTGAGGAGCCGCTCCACGTCCTCCAGCGAGATGGCCTTCGGCAGCCGCCGCGGCGGCGTCGGCGGCTTGACGCCGTGGGCGGGATCGCCGACGGCCAGGCCCTCCCGCAGCGCGAACCGGTGCAGGCCCCGCACGGCGACGAGCGCCCGCGCCGCCGACCCCGCCGACAGCGGCGGCCGCCCCTCGCCGCCCTCCCGCAGGCCCACCAGGAACGCGCGGACGTCGTCCTCGGTGATCTCGCCGAGCGCCGCGCGGCCCCGGGCGTCCTGCACCTGCGCGTAGCGGCGCAGGTCGCGGCGGTAGGAGCTGAGCGTGTTGGCGGCCAGGCCCCGCTCGACGGCGAGATGCGCCAGGTACGCCCGCACGGCGGAGTCGAGCGCGGAACCCGTGCCCGCGTCCGGGGCGGTGCTCCGGGGGGACGTGCTCGGGGACAGTGCGGCACCTCTTCCGGCCGGGGGCTGCGGGGACCCGCCCATCATGCCCCCTCCGCCCGCCGGAGGGGGGCCTGATCGGGCTCAGTCCTCGGGCGCGTCGGCGGGCCGCAGCCCCGCGAAGCCGGCGTCGCGGGCCGCCCGCGCCGCGAGCACCCCCATGCAGACGATCATGTTGTGCAGGTCGCCGGCCAGCACCTTGCGGACCGCCTCGTCCAGCGGCACCCACACGACCGGCATGTCGGCCTCCTCGTGGACCCGCTCGAAGTCGATCTGGTCGGCGGGCACCTCGGCGAGGTCGCGGGCCAGGAAGATCCGGACGCGCTCGTCCGCCATGCCGGGCGAGGTGAACACGTCGACCAGCGTGTCCCAGCGCCCGGCGCGGTAGCCGGCCTCCTCCAGCAGCTCGCGGGCGGCGAGCTCGTGCAGCGGCTCGCCGTCCACGTCCCGCAGCCCGGCCGGCGCCTCCCACAGCATCCGCCGCACCGGGTGCCGGTACTGGCGCAGCATCAGCACCCGGCCGCGGTCGTCGAGGGCGAGGACGCCGACGGCGCCGAGGTGCTCGACCACGTCGCGGCCGACGACCTCGGTGCCGCCGCCCGCCGGCATCTCCACCCGGTCGTGCCGGACGCCGAACACCGGTCCGGTGAAGGCCGTGGAGCTCTCCACGACCGGCCAGTGCTCCGGCCGGTCGCGGACGTCCCCGACGCCGGGCCCGGCGCTCACGCGCCCGACCCGCGCTGCTCGGCGTAGTCCAGCGCGGCGGTGACGAGGCCGGTGAACAGCGGGTGCGGGCGCGTCGGGCGGGACCGGAACTCCGGGTGCGCCTGCGTGCCGACGAAGAACGGGTGCCGCTCGCGGGGCAGCTCGACGTACTCGACGAGCCGCCCGTCCGGGGACAGGCCGGAGAACCGCAGCCCCGCCTCCTCCAGCCGGTCGCGGTAGGCGTTGTTGACCTCGTAGCGGTGCCGGTGCCGCTCGGACACCTTCGCCTCCCCGTACAGCTCCCGCACGATGGAGCCGTCGGCGAGGTCGGCCGGGTACATGCCGAGCCGCATCGTGCCGCCCATGTCGCGCTCCCCGGCGACGACGTCGAGCTGGTCGGACATCGTCGCGACGACCGGGTGGGCGGTGCTCGCGTCGAACTCGGCGCTGCCCGCGTCGGCGAGCCCGCCGAGCGTCCGCGCCGCCTCGATGACCATGCACTGCAGGCCGAGGCAGATGCCGAGCAGCGGGACCCGGTTCTCCCGGGCGTGCCGGACGGCGCCGAGCTTGCCCTCGATGCCGCGGACCCCGAACCCGCCGGGGACGAGCACGCCGTCGACCCCGTCCAGCTCCCGCTTGGCGCCCTCGGGGGTCTCGCAGTCGTCGCTCTTCACCCAGCGGATGCGCACCTTGGCGTCGTTGCCGAACCCGCCGTGCCGCAGCGCCTCGGTCACCGACAGGTACGCGTCCGGCAGGTCGATGTACTTGCCGACCAGCGCGATCGTGACCTCGCGGGCCGGCTTGTGGACGCGCCGGAGCAGCTCGTCCCAGGCGCCCCAGTCGACGTCGCGGAACGGCAGGTCCAGCCGCCGCACCACATAGGCGTCCAGGCCCTCGGAATGCAGGACCTTCGGGATGTCGTAGATGGACGCCGCGTCCACCGCCGACACGACGGCCTCGCGGTCCACGTCGCACATCAGGCTGATCTTGTGCTTGAGCCCGTCGGTGATCGGCCGGTCCGACCGGCACACGATCGCGTCGGGCTGGATGCCGATGGAGCGCAGCGCGGCGACCGAGTGCTGCGTCGGCTTGGTCTTCAGCTCCCCGGACGGGCCGATGTAGGGCAGCAGCGACACGTGCAGGAAGAAGCAGTTCTCCCGGCCGATCTCGTGCCGGATCTGGCGGACCGACTCCAGGAACGGCAGCGACTCGATGTCGCCGACCGTCCCGCCCACCTCGGTGATGACGATGTCGACCTCGGTGTCGTCCGCCATCCCGCGGATCCGGTCCTTGATCTCGTTGGTGATGTGCGGGATCACCTGGACGGTGTCGCCGAGGTACTCCCCGCGCCGCTCCTTGGCGATCACGTTGGAGTAGACCTGCCCGGTGGTGACGTTCGCCGACCCGTGCAGCTCGGTGTCCAGGAACCGCTCGTAGTGCCCGATGTCCAGGTCGGTCTCGGCGCCGTCGTCGGTGACGAACACCTCGCCGTGCTGGAACGGGTTCATCGTGCCGGGGTCGACATTGAGGTAGGGGTCGAGCTTCTGCATGGTGACCCGGAGGCCGCGAAGCGTCAGAAGCCGCCCCAGGCTGGACGCCGTCAGTCCCTTGCCGAGGCTGGAGGCGACACCGCCGGTGACGAAGAGATGCTTGGTAGGACGTGATCTACCAATGGCTGCCGATGGCAAGAAGGCGCTCCCGTGGTCGTGATGAGGCGGACGAGTCTCACCGTCCACGGGCCACCAGGATAACAACTGAATCCGGCGGACCGGACCCGCCCCGCGACATCCCCGGCCGCCGCGGCCGCCACCGCACTACAGGCGGGGCGTCGCGGCGCTGGGCATGATGGTGCGGAGCTGGCGGGTCAGCTCGTCGATCAGGGAGCGGGCCTGGTCGGCGGCCTGCCGCGCGGCGTCGCGCTCCTGGGACAGCTCGGCGATCTGCGCGCGCTGCTCGGTGACCGCCTGGGCCAGCTGGTCGACCCACTGGTCGCGTTCGGCGAGCTTCTCGGCGACGGCGTCGCGTTCGGCGGCCATCTGCCGCATCCCGGTCACCGCCTTGTCGCGCTCGCGGCCGGCCTGGTCGGCGCGGCCCCGGGCGAGGGTCAGCTCGGACTCGGCGCGGGCCTGCGCCTGGACGGCGGCCTCGCGGGTCCGCTCGGCGGCCTCCCGGGCCTTGGCGCTCCCGTCGCGCTCCCGCTCGGCCTTCTTGGCGGCCTCCAGCGACTGGCCCGCCGTGTCGAGGGCCTGCTGGCGCTCGGCCTCGGCGGCGTCGGCGCGGACGGCGGCCTCCTGGACGCGGCGCTCGGCGTCCTGCGCCCGGCGCTCGGCCTCCTGGGCGCGGCGCTCGTTCTCCTGCGCGCGGCGCTCGGCGACCTCGGCGCGGCGCCGGGACTCGTCGGCCTCCTTGCCGGCGCCGACGACCGCGTGCTGCAGGTTCTGCGCCGTCATCTCGGCGTCGGTGAGCTTGGCGCGCATCTGCGCCAGCTCGCCGTGCGCGGTCTCCAGCGCCCGCGACAGCTCCGCGGCCTGCTCGGCGACCCGGTCGCGCTCGGCCTCGGCGGAGCGGCGGGCGCCGGCGGCGTCCTCGACGGCGCGCAGGGCGTCGTCGCGGGCCTCGCTCATGGCGTCGCGCTGCTGGATCGCCTGCCGGACGGTGGCCTCGGCCTCGGCGACGCGGCGCTCGGCCTGCTCGACCTGGGCCTGCACCTGCTCCATCTGCGCGCGCGCCTGGTCGGCCTGGGCGCGGGCCTGGTCGGCCTGCACGCGCCCCTGCTGGGCCTGGTTCCACGCGGCGGCGGCGTCCCGCTGCGCGTTCTCCTTCTCGGTCTGAAGCGCGGCGATCTGCGTGACCGCCTCGTTCTGGACCTCCGCGGCGCGCCGCTCGGCGTCGGCGGCCTGCCGCTCGGCCTCCACGGCGCGGCGGTCGGCCTGCTCGGCCTGGCCGCGGGCGCGCTGCACCTCGCCCCAGGCGGCCGCGGCGTCGCGCTGCGCGGTCTCCTTCTCCTGCTGTACGGCCGCGACCTGCGCGGCCGTCTCGTTCTGGGCCTCGGCGAAGCGCCGCTCGGCCTCCACGGCGCGGCGGTCGGCCTGCTCGGCCTGGCCGCGGGCGCGCTGCACCTCGCCCCAGGCGGCGGCCGCGTCGCGCTGCGCCGACTCCTTCTCCTGCTGGACCGCGGCGACCTGCGAGGTGATCTCGCTCTGCGCCTCGTTGACCTTGCGCTCCCCGGCGGCGAGCGCGTCGCCGATGAGGTCGGCCATCTGGCGGAGCCGCTCGACGATGTCCCACGGCTGGGCCCCGGGCTGCTCCTCGGAGGCGAGCACCAACTCGCCGCCGCCGTGCCTGCCGTGCTGGCCGGGCTGACCGTGCTGGCCGCCCTGCGCGGGCTGGCCGTGCTGACCCGGTTGCCCGGGCTGGCCCGGCTGACCGGGCTTGGCCATCTGGATCGGCTGCTGGGCGGCCGGCAGGGCGGGCGCCTCGGGCGCGCGGCCGGGGTCGCGGCCCATGGCGGGCCAGGGCGCCGCCGCGTCCGGGACGCCGCGGTTGCCGCCCGATCCGTTCAGCTCGCTCACCGTTCTCCTCGCCTCACGGCCGGGAGCCCGGTGACCGGCATGGCGCCGCCCATCCTGCTCGCCGCTTTCCTCGGACGGCTCGTCACTTCGCTCACGTGTCTCCTCGCCCGGCGGCGCGCGGCCGCGTTCGCGGGGGTCGTTGTGCACATCTCGCTCGCTCCGCACCCGGCCCTGCGGGCCCTCGCTTCGCTCACTGAAGGCACTCTAGTCCCGACCAGCGGAGCGTTTGCCCAGTTTGGGGTTTACTTTCTCGCCGCCCGCGCGGCGTTCCCGCACGCAGGACGCCTGGTGGCGGCCGCTATGGGCCGCGCGGCGGGCCGCGGGACGGTGCCGCGGGTCACATCCGGCCGGCGGGCGCCGCGGGTGGGACAATCCCGCTCCATGGAGCTTCGCACCCTGTATCCGCCGATCGAGCCGTACGACTCCGGGCTGCTCGACGTCGGCGATGGAGATCAGATCTACTGGGAGGTCTGCGGCAACCCCGCGGGCAGGCCCGCGGTCATGGTGCACGGCGGGCCGGGGGCCGGCTGCAGCCCGGCGCACCGCCGGCAGTTCGACCCCGAGGCGTACCGGATCGTCCTGTTCGACCAGCGCAACTGCGGGCGCAGCCTGCCGCACGCGAAGGACCCGGAGGTGTCGCTGGAGGCGAACACCACCTGGAACCTCGTCGCGGACATGGAGCGGCTGCGCGAGCACCTGGGCGTCGAGCGCTGGCTGGTGTTCGGCGGGAGCTGGGGCAGCGCGCTGTCGCTGGCGTACGCGCAGACCCACCCCGGGCGGGTGACCGGGCTGGTGCTGCGCGGCATCTTCACGCTGCGGCCGTTCGAGCTGTACTGGTTCTACCAGGAGGGGGCGTCGCTGCTGTTCCCCGATCTGTGGGAGAAGTACGTCGAGCCGATCCCCGAGGACGAGCGGGAGGACCTCATCTCCGCGTTCCACGAGCGGCTCAACTCCGCGGACCGGGACGTGCGGATCGCGGCGGCGAGGGCGTGGGCTACCTGGGAGGGCTCGACGATCACGCTGCGGCCGGACCCGGAGCTGGCCGGCGGGTTCGGCGAGCCGGACTACGCGGTGGCGTTCGCCCGCATCGAGAACCACTACTTCGTCAACGGGGGCTTCTTCGAGGACGAGCAGCTCATCCGGGACGTGGACAAGATCCGCGACATCCCGGCGGTGATCGTGCAGGGCCGCTACGACGTCTGCACCCCGGCGGCGACGGCGTGGGACCTGCACCGCGCGTGGCCGGAGGCCGACTTCCATATCGTGGACGACGCGGGCCACGCGTTCAGCGAACCGGGCATACTCCACCATCTGATCGAGGCGACCGACCGGTTCGCCGGAGAATCGGACGCGTCATAACGCGATAACGAGTACGGCCACAACCCGGACGGCTTTCGGTGCCGGCGGCGGGCCCGGTCGGCCCGCCCCGGACCGAAATTCCCATTTTTCTTACTATCCGGCAACCAGAGCCTTACCTCGCCGTGAGTGAACCTGCCCCTTGAAGGCAAGCAAGTGCGGGCCCTCAGAACCCGCCTGAATTCCGCGTCCCCCACCCGTCCCACGGCGCCCGCGCCCGGACGACCTCGCGCGACGCGACGTGACGCCCGCCGCACCGGCGGAGTTGACACCGGATCCGAGTGACTTACCTCACACAACCGATACACAGAACGCATCGCCAAGCGATGTCAAAACATTAAGGTTGCGTTCAGGAAACGTCCCGGCGCCCTCTCCGGCGCACCCGCCCGTACCTCCTGCGTATCACCGGGAAAGGCGGAGGACCGCCCGTTCAAGTCCGAATGAAATTGCACCGAATTCGGCAAAGCCCTTAACCCTACCCAGGGCCAAGCGGGGCTAAACATCTCGCAGATAACATCTATGTGCGATCACGGTGCGAGATTCGCTAAGTTGCCTGGACATGGCAGCGCAACCCCTGGAATCACCGACCCGACGCCCCGAACCGAACGAGACGAACGCGGAAGTGCAACTCCAGGAGCCGAGCCTCTCCGATGGCCCGGAGCTATGGCGGCTCGCCCGGGACTCACAGGTCCTGGACGTCAACTCGCCGTACAGCTACACGCTTTGGTGCCGCGATTTCGGGGACACTTCCGTAGTCGCGCGTGACGGGGCCGGCCCGTGCGGCTTCATCACCGGCTACGTCCGCCCGGCCCGGCCGGACACCTTCTTCGTCTGGCAGGTCGCCGTCGACCGCGCCCACCGCGGACAGGGCCTGGCCCGCCGCATGCTCGACCGCCTCGCCGACCGGCTCGCCCCCCGCGGGCACCGGTACATGGAGGCCACGGTCACGCCGGACAACGCCGCGTCCACCGCGATGTTCGCCTCGTTCGCCCGGGACCGCGGGTGCGAGCTCGCCCGCAGCCCGCTGTTCGGCGCGGAGCACTTCCCCGAGGGGGGACACGAGCCCGAGGTGCTCTTCAGGATCGGCCCGATCGCCGCCGCGAACTGACCACCGCAGTCCCTCATCCGCTCCCCACCCCGACCTGCCTGGGAGGCAGACATGGACGTTTTCGCCCGCATGGAATCGGAAGTCCGCGGCTACTGCCGAGGCTGGCCCACGGTGTTCGCCACCGCGCAGGGCAGCCATATGACCGACGAGCACGGTAAAACGTATCTCGATTTCTTCGCCGGCGCCGGGACGCTCAACTACGGGCACAACAACCCGCAGCTGAAACGCCGGCTGCTGGACTATCTCGCCAGTGACGCGATCGTGCACAGCCTCGACATGTACACCACCGCCAAGCGGGAGTTCCTGGAACGCTTCAACGAGTACGTGCTGGAGCCGCGGAGCCTGGACTACAAGGTCCAGTTCCCCGGCCCCGCGGGCAACAACTCGGTCGAGGCCGCGCTGAAACTCGCGCGCAAGTACACCGGCCGCGAGACCGTCGTCAGCTTCACCAACGCCTTCCACGGGATGACGCTCGGCGCGCTCGCCGTCACCGGCAACTCGATGAAGCGGACCGGCGCGGGCGTGCCGCTCGGCCACGGCGTCGCGATGCCCTACGACAACTACCTCGACGGGCGCACGCCCGACTTCCTGCTGTTCGACACGATGCTGGACGACAGCGGCAGCGGCCTGGACAAGCCCGCCGCCGTCATCGTGGAGACCGTGCAGGGCGAGGGCGGCATCAACGTCGCCACCGCCGAGTGGCTGCGGGGCCTGCAGGACCTGTGCCGCCGGCACGACATCCTCCTCATCGTCGACGACGTGCAGATGGGCTGCGGCCGCACGGGGTCGTTCTTCAGCTTCGAGGAGGCCGGGATCACCCCGGACATCGTTTGCCTGTCCAAGTCCCTCAGCGGCTACGGGCTGCCCTTCGCGGTCACGCTGATGAAGCGCGAGCTGGACGTGTGGGACCCGGGAGAGCACAACGGCACGTTCCGCGGATTCAACCCCGCGTTCGTCACCGCCGTCGCCGCGCTGGAGGACTACTGGACCGGCGACGACTTCGAGAAGCAGACGCTCGCCAAGGGCCAGCAGGTCCAGGCGGCGCTGGAGGAGATCGCGCTCGCGCACGCCGGCGCCGTCGACTCCGTCCGCGGCCGCGGCCTCGCCTGGGGCCTGGTGATGAAGGACGCCGAGATCGCGCCGAAGGTGTGCGGCGAGGCGTTCGCCCGCGGCCTGCTGATGGAGACCTCCGGCCCCGAGGGCGAGGTCGTCAAGCTGCTGCCGCCGCTCACCACGACGGAGGCCGAGCTGAGCCGCGGCCTGGAGATCATCGCGGACTCGGTCGAGGCCGTCCGCACGAAGGTCACGGTCTGAACCGGGCCGACCGCACACGGAAAGAGGAGATCAATGATCGTTCGTTCCCTTGACGAGATCGTCGGCACCGAGCGCGACGTCCAGGCGCCCACCTGGTGCAGCCGGCGGTTCGTGCTCGCCAAGGAGGGCGTCGGCTTCTCGCTGCACGAGACGATCCTCTACGCGGGGACCGAGACGAAGATGTGGTACGCGAACCACATCGAGGCCGTCTACTGCATCGGGGGCGAGGGCGAGCTCACCAACGACGAGACCGGTGAGAAGCACGAGATCCGCCCCGGCGTGATGTACCTGCTCGACGGCCACGAGCACCACACCCTGCGCGCGCACACGGACGTCAGGACCGTCTGCGTCTTCAACCCCCCCTGCACCGGTCGGGAGGTCCATGACGAGAACGGTGTCTACCCGCTGCTGACTGAGGAGGACGCATGAGCATCATCGAGTCCCATCCGACGATCGACGACGCCTACCCCACCCGGAAGGCCGCCGAGGCGGCGCTGCTGTACCGGCAGGACCCGGTCGTGTACGGCGGGCCGCAGGACGGGCCGATCGACGACGCCACCCTCGACGCGTTCGAGTCCAACGGCTTCCTGACCGTCGACCAGCTGCTCGCGCCGGAGGAGGTCGAGGACTACCGCGCCGAGCTGCGCCGGCTGTCGTCCGACCCGGAGGTCCTGGCCGACGAGCGCACGGTCACCGAGCGCGGCTCGAACGAGGTCCGCTCCATCTTCGAGGTGCACAAGACCAGTGAGGTCTTCGCCGCCCTCGTCCGCGACCCCCGCGTGGTCGGCCGGGCGCGGCAGATCCTCGGCTCCGACGTGTACGTGCACCAGAGCCGCGTCAACTACAAGCCGGGCTTCACCGGCAAGGACTTCTTCTGGCACTCCGACTTCGAGACCTGGCACGCCGAGGACGGCATGCCGCGGATGCGCGCGGTGAGCATTTCCATAGCGCTCACGGAGAATTTCGTGCACAATGGCGGGCTAATGATTATGCCTGGCTCGCACAAGACGTTCGTGGCGTGCGTGGGAGAGACCCCCGACGACCACTACAAGGAGTCCCTGCGCGGCCAGGAGATCGGTACGCCCGACCCGAACAGCCTCTCGATCCTCGCGGACAAGCACGGGATTGAGCTGTTCACCGGAACCGCGGGCTCCGCGACCATGTTCGACTGCAACTGCATGCACGGCTCGAACGGCAACATCACCCCCTTCCCGCGCTCCAACGTGTTCATCGTGTTCAACAGCGTGGAGAACACGTGCGTCGAGCCGTTCTCGGCGCCCGCGCCCCGCCCCGCGTTCATCGGTGCACGCGATTTCACCGCCGTGGCCGGCTGACCGGGACACAACAATTCCATAACCCCCGACCGCTCGCCCCGCGCCCGCGGGGGCCGCGTATGGCCCCCCCCGGCGCGCACGCCCCCCGCGACGAGTTCGAAGTGATGTTATTAGTTTCGGGTCTGTCAACCCCCCCCCGATCGGCGTTCCGCCACGGCCCCCCACGCCCC
>NZ_JBEYTW010000062.1:0-50714 GCF_040643275.1 Spirillospora sp. NPDC047418 | reverse complement strand
GGGCAGGTGATGACCGACCTGCGCAACCGCGGCGTCCGCGACATCCTCATCGCCTGCTGCGACGGGCTGAAGGGCTTCGAGGACGCCATCGGCGGGGCGTTCCCGGGCACCGTGGTGCAGACCTGTGTGGTCCACCTCATTCGCAACGCGCTGCGGCCGGTCGCCCGCCGCGACGCCGGCGCGGTGGCCAAGGAGTTGAAGAAGGTCTACACCGCGCCCGATGCCGACGCCGCGCTGGAGGCCCTGGCCGAGTTCGCCGGCACCGACCTGGGCCGCAAGTATCCGCAGGCGGTGCGGGTGTTCGAGGACGCCTGGGACCGGTTCACGCCCTTCTTCGCCTTCACCCGCCCCGTCCGCAAGCTGCTCTACACCACCAACGGGATCGAGTCGCTGAACTACCAACTCCGCAAGGTCACCAAAGCACGCGGGCACTTCCCCACCGACGACGCCGTGGTCAAGCTGCTCTGGCTGGCCATCATCAACATCGAGGACAAGAGAGCCCGCGAACGCGCCGCCAAACGCGAGCAAGGCGACAAGCACGCCTTCCAGCCCACACGCCTCGTCGAGGGGCAACGCGCCGCCGGATGGCGCGAAGCACTCAACGAACTCGCCGAGGCATATCCAGGACGCATCAGGTAAAGCGAACATCGCCTTCTACCTGCAAGGACTTTCCACACCTGACGTTACAAGCTCCCTCACTGGTCTGTAGCCGTGCTGGTGCGTTCTCTGATCGTGTCGGCGTAAGCAGCCCAGGGTGTTGCGACGACCGGTTGAGGGCAGGCAGTTGAGCCCGGGGGCCTGCTGAAATCAGGCCCCGGGGTTCTGAGCCTCGGCGAGGTCGACGGCGCTCGTCCAGAGCATCCTGAGACGAGATTTCATCTGCAGCGTAGCTAAGTCGAGTCTTCGACGTGCTCGGTGCTACTGGTGCCGTGGCGGATCCGGTATCGCATCAGGTCCTGCTGCTCATCGTCTACGGGGCGCCTCTGGCCTGTTGTCTGTTGGGGATTGGGCGTTGGTCGGTGTCGTGGGCGGCGGGAGGGGTTGGGGTGGCGACGCTGATTGTTCTAGGCATTCGTTGATGGAGTACGGGAAGTCGGCGGCGGCCAGGCGGTGTTTGGTGTGCTCGTCCAGGATCGAGTTCCGCTGGTAGATCAGCTCGACTTCTTCGGGGACGGAGGCGGGCGTGGAGGTCAGGTTGTGGATGGCTTGGCCGATGGTCGTGATGGTTTGGCGGCCTTTGATCTGGGCTTTTTCGTAGCGGGTTGAGAGTTCGCGGGCTGATGCTGGTGCGCGGGGGATGTGGGTGGGGTGTTTCTTGTGGCGGTCGAGGGCGTGGAGGGTGGCTGCGTCGTTGATGGCGGTGTGGTGGTGGGCGGCGAGTGTGTTGCAGGCTTCGATGGTTTTGAGGGTGATGGTGGCGAGTTCGGCTGCGTGGGTGAGGGTGGGGGCGAGTTGGTGGGGTGGTTTGAGGTGGGAGGAGGCGCGGGGGCTGGGTGTCCAGGCGGGGTCGGTGTGGACGAGGCGGCCGAGGCGGATGATGAGGTCGCCGGCGTCGGTGGCGGGGCCGTTGGCGGGGTGGCCGTGGTGGCCGATGTGGGTGTCCCAGCGGCGGACGATGGTTTTCCAGGTGGTGCGGAGGCGGCGGAGGTCGGTAGCCGCTTGTTGGATGGCGGGTAGGTGGTCGCGTTGGTCGAGTTCGTTGATGCGGTAGATAAGTTGGCGGATGGTCTTGTGGTTGAGGTCGCAGATGATGGCGGCTGCGCGGGCGAGGTAGCGCCAGGTGGTGACGGAGGTGGCGGTGGTGGGGTTGCCGAGTCGGTCGATGCTGGCGTTGATGCCGGCGAGGACTTGATCGCTTGTTTCGCCGATCTCGGGTGGGATGCGGTCGGGCGTGTGGTGGAGGGGGATGGCGGTGATGGGTGGTGGGGGCTGGTTCTCGCTGTAGAAGCGGGCGAGGACGGCGGCTTTGAGTAGGAGCGGGCCGGCCTGGTCGGTTGGGGTGGTGGTGCCGTAGGCGAGGTGGCCGAGGGTGGCGGTGTGGGTGCTGAGCTGGTGCAGCAGGGCGCGGGCGGTGTCGGGGGCGGCGATCATCGCGGCGTTCACGGATGTCGCTTGGTCGGGGGCGGTGGGGAAGTGGGTGGCGAGCAGGTCCAGGCCGCAGCCCAGAGCGATGGAGGCGGCGCGGAGTTGTGCCGCCAGGGGTGATTGCGGGGTTTCTGTGGTCGCGGGTGGGCCGAGGTGGTGTTCGGCTTGTTTGATGAGGGTGCTGGCGCGGTGGGCGGCGTCCCGGACCCCGGCGGTGGCGGTGGTGGTGTCGGGGTGGGGGAGGCCGAAGCCGACGGCGATCTGGTCGTGGTAGCGGGCTAGGACGTGGGTGAGGCGGGCCAGTTCGGGTGGGGCGGTGTGGTGGCGCAGGTCGTGGTGCAGGAGCGGGGTGTAGAGGCGGTGGTGCAGGTCGGTGAGGTGCTGGTCGGCGAGCGCGGTCATCTCTCCGAAGGTGGCCATGCCGTTACCGGAGGGCGTCGCGTAGGCGGCCGGCGTGCAGGGCGGCTTGGAGGCAGGCCATCTTGTCGTCGGGGTCGCCGGTCAGTTCGGCGGCCCGGACCAGGCTTTGGGAGACGGTGGTTGCGAGGTGGAACAGGGCGTCGGCGGTGGCGTCCAGTTCGGTGTGGTCGGTGGCGGGTGTGGCGTGCAGGGAGGGGGCTTGGCGGAGGGCTTGGTGGGCTTGGACGGCTTCGCCTTCGGCCATGCCCCAGGCGATGAATCCGTCGGGTTGCTGGGCGGCGTAGGCGGTGATGACGCGTTCGGCGTGGGCGAGGTCGTTGAGGGCGGTGGTGAGGATCTCGGTGAACCAGGTGTGTCGGACGTCCTGGTGGTGGTGTTCGTTGGTCATTGGGGTGTCCTCCGGTGGGACGGGTGGGTTGTCGCGGGCGGTGTCGGCTGGTTCAGCCTGGCGCGGGCTGTGGTGTGGTGGGGGTGGGGCGTGTTTCTGTGGACAACGGCAGGCTGCTCGGTGGTGTGGCGGGTGGTCAGGCTTGGGCTGCGGGCGAGGGCGGCGGCTCCTCACGGCCGTGGGGGTGCGGGCCTGCCGTGGGTGGGCTCGGGTTGATGTCGGTGTAGGAGTCCGTGGCGGCGGCTGTGGTGTCGGTGGGTTGGTGTCTGCTCGGGGTGGGGTGCGGGGCGAGTGCGTCGTGCAGTCGGGTTTGGGTGATGCCGCTCCATGTGCTCAGCGCGGCCAGGAGCCGCCGCCGGTCGTGTTCGAGGGCGTGCCGGGCTGGTTCTGGGGCGTTCGCGAGGCGGGTGGTGATGGTGGTGTAGAGGTCTTCGGCCTGGTCGGCGTGGTGGACGGTGCCCAGGGCCGTCTGGGTGGGCGGGAAGGCGGGCGCGGGTGCCAGGTGGGTGGCGGGTTCGGCGTAGATGAACGGGATGCCGGGGACCGCGACCAGAAAGGTCGTGTCGGGGTCGGGGCCGGTGGTCTGCCAGCCGATGACGGTGCCGCACCGGTCGTCGTGGCGGGTGAGGCGGACCTGGTCGCCGACCTTGTACGGGGCGTCCTCGGCGACTTCTGCGGCGTTGAGGGCGCGGCCGGTGCTGAGGGTGGAGGTGAAGTTGATGCCGTGGTGGTGGGCGTAGTGCTCCAGGTCGCAGACCAGTGCCGCGAGCAGCGCTTGGGTGTAGAAGGTGTCACGCTGCAGGAGCGAGGGCTTGCCGGGGAAGGCGTCGTTCTCGTAGGCGGTCAGGGCGTGGGTGGCGCGGTCGAGGCGTCTGCCGGCAAGGGTCATGGCGGTCACCTCAGGGCCGCGGCGACGTTGCCGGCGTGGTGGACGGCGCGCAGACACGCCACCCGGTCGGCGGGCTGGGAGGTCTTGGAGGCGACGTTGAGGAGCGCTTCGGCCACGGCCATCACCAGTGCGGCGATGGCCTCGGTGAACTCGGGGATCTCGGTGTCGGGCATAGCGTGACCGGGCCAGGCCAGCGAGGGGGCCTCGGCGAGCGCCCACCAGGCGTCGGATGCGTCCGCGAGTGCGGTCCGGTAGGCGTCCTCGGGTGTGGCTTGGGCCAGGACGGTGGCGGCGCGCTCGATCAGTTCCAGCCCCATGAAAGCGGCGGCCAGGAGCGCGGGCAGGGAGTCGGCGGTCTTGATCTGCCGGGTGACGTAGTCGAAGAAGTGCTTCAGCGGAACCTCCATGGTGTCGATGCCCGCGGCCTTGAGGGCGCCGTGGCACAAGCAGTCGTGGTGCGGCGAGTGTTGTGCTGGAGTCTGTGCAGGTGAAGCTGGCTATGGGCGGTGTCGGTGAGGTGGTGCGGGAGAGGTGGCGGGACGCTGGTGGGCGGCGGGTTGGTGGTCGGCGAGCCCTTGCGCCAGCGGGATGGGGAAGTCGCGCGCGGCGAGCTGGGCCGGGCTGAGCGCTGTCCCGGCGGATGCAGGTGGGGTGGTGAGGCGCGGTTCCACTTTGGCCAGCAGTAGGTCGGTGACCTCGCGTTCGTCGATGACGTTCCAGGCCGTGAGGGCATCCAGGAGGGCGTGGTGGTCGTTGAGGTCTTCTTGTGCCGGCTGGACACCGTTGAGGTCGGCGCGGCCGATCCGGGCCATGGTCTCCACGAGGGTCTCTTCGGCCCGAAGCGGGTTGCTGATGACGCCCTGGCTGGTGGGTGTGGACGGGAAGGGCGGGGCCGGCTTGAGGTCCGCGGCGATGATGGTGCGGCTGCTGGTCTGGCCGAGGAAGTGCACGTCGTACTGGGTGGGGCCGTCGTGGGGGACCAGGAGTCCGGTGACAGTGCCGCGGGTCGGTGCGCCGAGCAGGATCGCCTCGTCGGCGGCGGGTCCGTCGAGTTGGACGGTGGTGCCGATGGCCAGGACGTCGGGGCTGTTGTGTTCGCTGAGGTAGTAGCCGTTGGCCTGGGCGAGGATGTCGTTGAACTCCAGGCCGCGGTGGTCGGCGTAGTGCATCAGGTCGATCAGCAGATCGCCGAGGAGTTCCCGGGCGTGGGTGTTGTTGCCGCGGTGGTCGAGGTGTTCGGTCTCCTCGAACAGCGCTTGGAAGGCGTCCAGGGCTGCGGCTCCGAATTCGGCGAATTCGGCGGTGCGGGCTTCAGTCATGCAACCTCCATGGGTGTCGGTTCGGATGACAGAACGACTGAGTGTTGGGTGGTCAGGGGCGGTGCCTGTGCGGGCGTGGCGGGTCGTCGGGCTTGGGGCGAGTGCTGGCCGGTGAGTCGTCGGAGGGGACGGGGTTCGGCTGCTGGGGGAACTCGGTGGCGGCGAGTCTGGCCGCCGCATCCAGTCCGGGGCGCCTGTTCGCGGGTGTGTGTGCGGCATGCATGATGCGGTTGTAGAGGTGGCGCATGATGGCGTCGGGTCGGCCGCCCGACCATTGCCCCAGCCGCATGGTCAGCTGGGCGAGGTCGGTGAGTGCCTGCTCGTCGGTGACCAGGCCGTTGTTGGCGGCGCGCTTGAGCCGGACGGCGACGTTGACGATCGTTGATTCGGCGTCGCGGGCGTTGGAGACGACTCCGGCCGTCCGGGTCGCCAGGGGCAGCAGGGAATCGGCGGGCTCCAACTCGGTTGCGGTGACGTGCAGGCCTTCGTTGACGCCGGGGATCCGTACCGTGCAGTGGTGTTCGCCGTAGGGGGAGGTGGCCAGCGCGTCGATGAAGCCGCGCCACAGCGGGTACCGCGGCTTGGCGCCGGTGGCGGTGCGCTGCTGGCGGAACTGGACTTGGGCGCCGAGCCGGAAACTGTAGATCGGGTCGTGGTCGTGTCCGCCGCGGTCAAGGTGCTGCTGGTGAAGCTCGGCGAAGGTGTCGTGGACGTTCAGGTCGAGTCGGCCGGCGTAGTGGGCGAGCTGCTCGACGAGGGACTCGATCAGTGGCTCGGCCAGGAGTGGGTCGGTGCGGTGGCTGTCGCTTTCGTCGGGCAGGAGTTGCTGCTGGTAGGCGTCGAGTGCGGCGGCGACGGCTTCGTTGTGGTCGGGCAAGTGGGTACCTCCGAAGGTGCGTGCGGGGTCAGGGGCGCGCCTGTCACATCAGGCGATGACGTTGGTTCGGGCTCGGGGGGTCTGGGCGGCTGGACGACCACGCTCGGGTGGGCTGCTCGCCGGCCAGGAGGGCGGCGATGTCGTTGGGGAACGCGGTCGCTGCGCGGCGGGCGGCGGGCGACAGACCATCGGGGACGTGGTGGATTTCGCCGGCACGGTGGCGGAGATGGTTCAGCACGTGCTCGGGCTTGGTGCCCGACCAGGTGGCCAAGGCGGTGGACAACTCGGCCAGGTCCGCCAGCGCCTGCGGGTCGGTACCGGCTTCACCGTGCCTGGCAGGTAGGCGGGTGAGCAGGTCGGTGATGGTGTCTTCGGCCTCCAGCGCGGAGAAAACGGTCCCGCAGGTGCGCGTCGGCACCGGCACCATGCGCGTGCCTGGTTCCAGCGCGGCGGTACTGGTGTGCTGCGGGTCGATGATCCCCGGGATGCGCAGCATGCATTCGGCGTCCTGGCTGGCGCCGGATGATTTCAGTTCGGTGATGAACCCCCGGTTGGGTTCGGTGCCGTGGTCGCGGAACTGGACCTCGGTGTTGAGACGGAAGCTGTAGCGGGGGTTGGTGATGGCGCCGCCGCGGTCGAGGCGGGCCTGGACGAGGGCGTCCAGCAGGTCGACCACGTCCAGGTGGTTGCCTTCGCCGTAGTTGATGAGGTCGACCACCAGGGCGTGCAGGAGTCCTTCGGCTTCGGCGTGGTCGGTGCGGTGCCCGTTGGCCAGGTCGCCGAACAAGTGCTGTTCGTAGGCGTCCAACGCCAGCGCGGTGGCCTCCATGCGCTCGCTCATGCGCGCACCGGACCCGGAGCTGGGGCCGACGTGGCGGTGTCGAAGCCGAGCCATCCGGTGGGAACGGCTACGAGGCGGGCTTCGTGCGGGGCCAGGTGCTCGTTCTCGGTGCACTGGTAGAAGGGGCCGCGGGGGCCGAGCAGGACGGGGAGTTGGTGGTCGCGGTACCACAGGGCCATGCCGGTGGCGCCTTGCAGCCGCATCGCCTCCCAGGCGAACCAGAGCGCGGTGAGGCGGGAGATGGCCTCGCCGTGCCGCCACCATTCGGCGCACCAGCGGAACTCCCCGCCCAGCGTGCGCCGGTACATCGGGACGAAGTGCTCGCTCACCCAGGCGGTGACATCCGGGTACAGCGACTCGCGGCGCTTGCCGGTGTCCGCGGACGGAGCAGGGTCGGACATGGGGTTGAAGCCTCCAAAGCGGTGGATGTGTGCATGTGAAGGCCCCTTTCTGCGCGGATGTGGATGTGGACGTGTGGAGTGTGGTGCGGGCTAGGTCGTGGGCCCGGAGTCCGGGCGGCTGTGGTGGCGGCGGGCGGCCTCGGCGATCGCGGTATCGGCAGCGGTGATGGCCTTGCCGATGGGAGCGGCGTGCGGGCCCGAGTACCAGGGGCGTAGCCGGATGAGGGCGGGTTTGGTGCCGGTGGCCAGCAGCAGGGCGGTCCCGGCGGGCAGAGCGCGGATGTCGGCGCCTTCGAGGATTTCCTGGCGGCGCAGCGAGATCTGCTCGCTGGCGCGGCCGTCGCTGTAGGTGATGGATCGGACGGGGACGTCGTGCTGTCCGATGAGGGTGGCCAGGTCGCGCACCAGCCGCGGCGAGTCGATCCCGGCGCCGATCAGCTTGCGGGTCGCGGCGCCCCACATTGCGGCCATGCCGGGTTCGCCCCAGACGGTGACGCCCTGTTCGTAGCTTTGCAGGATGGTGACCGGGATGATCCCGCGCGACCCCAGGTGGGAGTACAGCTGCGGCAGGTCGGCGATGCGGCAGATGTTGGCGGCCTCATCGAGCGCGACGATCAGGGGCGGGTCGAGGCGTCCACCAGCCTGTTCGGCGCGGCGTTCGGCGGCGCGCATGGCGGTGTCGGTGAGCGCGGCGATCAGCGGCGCGGCCGCCGACAGCGACTTCGACAGCAGATACAGCGTGTCGCGTGAGCCGGCGAACGCGTGCGGGTCGAAGACGGGCAGGTCACGGTCGGGGGTGACCCAGGCGAGGATCTCCTGGTCGCGGAGGGCTTTGGCGGCGGTGCGGGCGGTCTGGTAGATCCCGTCGCGGGTCTCCACGGCACCGTTCTGGGTGCCCTTCAGGGAGGAAGCCATCAGCTGGAACCCGGCCTCCTGGAGCAACTCGATCGGCGTCGGGACGGCCGGCTCGTCCAACCACCGGGCGACGTGGTGCAGCGACCGGTCCGATGTTGCGGCGGCCAGGAACAGGGCGCACAGCAGGTCTTGCGCGGCCGGTCCCCACAGGTCTTTCTTCTGGCCGTCGTCGACGGTGAGGACGAAGTGCCCGGCGAGGCGGTGGGCGTCCTCGACGGTGGACAGTCCGGCGAGCGGGTTCCACCACCAGGCCTGCGGCTGGTAGGTGATGCGCTGCGGATCGAACAACCATGCCGTGCCGCCTGTGCGCTGGGCGCGGACGGTGGCGATCGCCGACCATAGGTCGGCCTTGTTGCTGGTCGCGATGACCGGACCGGGCGCGGACAGCACGTGCGGGATCGACTGGGTGGTGGTCTTGCCCGACCGGGGCGCCATGAACGCCACGACCGTGTCCTCGAACGAGGCGAGCAACGTCGGGCCGTTCCGGTCGCCCGGCAGCAGGACGTCCCCCAGGACGAGGCCGATGTCGCCCGGTTCCAAGTCACCGGGGTTGACCTTGGCGAGGGAACGCCGCAGCGCGATCGCCTTGCGTGCGGTCGCGTCCGGCTGAAGGCCAGTCAAGCCGGGGTTCTCAGCGAGTGCGGCGACGGGGTCCCCGGGCTGCGGAAGGCGTTTGGCGATCCGCAGCCAGATCTCCCAGAGGCTGCAGACGAGCGCGGTGACGAAGAGGGCCAGGATGAGCAGGACGAGCCAGGTCGGCGTCCCCGGCCAGGCCAGATCGGTCTGGCCCCGGGCGAGCGCGACGGCGAAGTCGGCGCCGAACGCCATGACCGTCCCGCCCACCGCGACCGCGCACACCTTCGCCGACAACCACACCATCCACAGTCCGGCGATGGGCGTCCAGCAGGCGGCTAGCACCAGCCATGAGGCGCCGGTGCCGGAATGCCACAACGACGCCCGCGGCCCTAGAGCCCGCGTCATGCGGTCGCCCGGATGGCCTGGTCGGTGTCGTAGAGGTGGGTTTCGGGGCCGACGAGGGAGAGTTCGATGGGGATGCCGAGGCGCTCGCCGGTTTTGATGAGGTATTTGCCGCGTCCGGGGTGGCGGGCGCCGGGTTGCCAGGAGTCGGGCGCCGACCAGGAGGCGACCAGGTGCTGTTCGGGGCCGGTGAGTGGGGTGATCTGGTGGACGCGGGCCAGTTCGCGGGGCGGGAGCCCGGCCAGGACGGTGATGGCCGAGCGGTCGGCGAACCCTTTGGCTTTGGCGCGGTCTTCCTCAGTGGCCAGCGCGTCGAGGTCGGCGAGGGAGTGGGTGATCATGATGGAGGCCATGCCTTTGGCGCGGTTGAGGCGGGTGAGGGCGTCGGCGTGCTCGACCAGGCCGGGAGCGCCGCGCAACGCGCGCCACAGCTCGTCCATGACGCCGAGGTAGGAGCGGCGCGGGGCGGCGCCGAGGTCGGCGAGGGCGGTGGCGGCATCCACCATGCCGAAGGCGTAGGCCCAGGTGCACAGCATCGCGGCGGTGAGGAGTTTGTCGCCGGCGGCGCGGACGCGGGAGATGTCGACGCTGATCGCGGGCGCGTCCAGGTCCAGCGGCCGGGTGGTGGCGGCGTCGAACACCCCGGCCAGCGACCCGGAGATGAGCAGGTCGAGGGTGAAGACCAGGTCGCGGGTCTGGGCCCGGTAGGCGTCGGCGGTGTCGGTGCGGGCCGCTCCCCGCAGTTCGTCCGGGCCCTCTTCGAGGATGTGCAGGATGTCGACGATGGTGGGTTCACGGTCGAGGCGGTCGTCGAGCAGGTCGATGGCGCGGCCCAGGACGACTTCTTCGGCGTTGGTGATGCGGGCCTCGCGGACCAGAGTCGCCAGGGCCAGGAGCAGGGACAGGCGGCGGGAGCGTACTTCCCAGCGCAGGGTTTCGGCGTCGGCTCCCGTCAGGCGGCGGCGTGCTTGGTCGAGGGGGCCGGCGTCCAGGGGGTTGATGCGGTCGGCGCCGCGTCCGACGCGGATGACCTGCCCGCCCAGGTAGTCGACCAGCCGGGTGTAGTCGGGTTTGGTGTCGCCGAGGATGATCGGTGTGGTGCCGGTCGCGACGGCGCCGGTGACCAGGCGTTTGACCAGGGTGGACTTGCCGGTGCCGGGCTGTCCGAGGACGAACATGCCTGGGTTGGTGACCAGTCCCTCCCGCAGCCAGGCGAGGGGATCGAGGCAAACGACTTCGCCCCACAGTTGGTGGCGTCCGACCGGGGTGCCGGCGGTGGGCGTGCCGGACCCGGCGGTGAAGGGATAGAGACCGCAGACCTGGCTGGTGGTGGCCTGATACTCGGGTGCGGGTTCGACGTGCGCGGCGCGCCCGGCATCCCGCCCGCGCCACCCCCAGGGCGGGGCGAGCGGTTCGGACATGGCCAAGGTTTCGGCGTTCGGCAAGCGTGACTCCAGGCTTTAGTGGATGAAGCGGCGGGACAGTTCGGGTGGGCAGATGCCGCACGGCAGGGTGGTGGCGAACCCGGCGGCCTGGCTGCCCCACAGGCGCCGCAGCCGGATCTTGGCCGAGTCGGCCGCAGCCTCCACGTGCGCGGCGGCGCGGCGAACCTGGTCGGGATCGGTGGCGGTGACGGTGGCGTACAGCGAGACCAAGCACACACCGGCGCCCATGGCCTCCTCGGCGGCGGCCTGCCGTGCCCGGGCAGAGTCCCAGCTGTCGCGGGCGGTCTCGTCGCGTCCCGTACGGCGCCGAAACTGAGTCCGGAACGCGGCCGCGTTGACCTCCTGCTGCAGGACGCGGCTGGCGGCGGCGACCGGCAGGGCCCGGTACTGCAGGGTGACGCGTTTGCAGAACGGGCCGGGTGCGACCAGTCGGGCCAGGACGTCGGAGCGGACGTTCTGGCGCGGCGGCTCGTGCCACGCCCAGCTCACCGAGATGCCGCCGTCGTGCTCGTAGTGGCCGACGTGCTCGGTCGCGGCGACCGGCCCCGCATCACCCCAACTCAGGACCTCGTTCGCGTCGGGGCCGGCGAGGAGCCGGTTGACCTCTCCGCGCGCATCGGGGTCGAACGCGGTGCGCACGGCCCCGGCGATTTCGGCGGCGGTGGCGCGATCGAGGACGGAGACGCCGCAGCCACCGAGCCGCGATGCGAGCCCGTCGAGGGTGCGGCCCAGTTCGGCGACCGCCTCGTACAGATCTTTCGGACGGGCCGAGGACGCTTTGGGGTCGAAGGTGATCGATACGCGGGTGTCGACGTCGGCGGCTGCGGCCGGGGCCGTCCGGACCAGTTCGCTCATGATCGTGCGCGCGGGCGCGGGTGCGGTGGGGACGACGGCGCGGCCGACGGCGTCGGCGAGGGTTGAGCCGGGTTCGGGTGCGGTCTCGACCGTGACCGTCACCCACCGCACGGCGGGCATGTGCCCGAGCGCGGCCAGCCACCCGCCCCACCCAGCCACCCAGGCATCGGCGTCGCTTTGGTCGGCGAGCCAGGTCGAGGTCGGGACGACGCGCAGGGTGGCGGTGAGCAGGCCGGTGCGGCGGTCCCACACGATCCCGTACCGGCCGCCGTACCCGTCCTCGGCGCTCAGCAGGGTCAGCGGCGCCAGCACGCCTGGGAGCTGGAACGCGCGCGGATGGTCGGTCACGACCCCGGCGCGGTAGTGGTGGTGGCCGCGCCACACGCCCCACCGCCACCGGCACCGCGCCAGCACCAGCCGCGCCACCGGGACACCACCGATGCGGACCAGTCCCAGCCCGCCGCCGATCAGCGCCGGCGGAAGCAGGTAGATGAGTAGGTGCGGGGCGGTGGCGGCGATGAGCACCAGCAGCATCGCCGCGGCGAGGGCGATGAAGGTGGAGGCGGTGTCCAGGCCGAGCAGGCCGATACCATGCCGGCGCCGCCAACCCCCGTAGGTGCGGACGTCATGCCCCATGGCCACCGCCCCCCTCACCGGCCGCGCCGGTCGGGCCGCCGAAACCGCCGGTCGCGGCCCACCGGACCGTGTCCTCTCCCCGCTGCCGTTCCTGCTCGGCCGTCCGGACTGCGGTCGGGCCGACCGGTTCACCGTGACCGCTGTCCGGGGGCGCCCACCCGTGCCCATCCGCTGGGCTCTGCCCCGTCCCGGACGAGGCGCCATCGGGCTGGCCGCTCCCCGGCGGGGCGCCTGGGTCGGTGCCGTGGCCGCCGGGATGGGCCGGTACATGCGGGTCGGACGGCGGTTGGGACGGGGCGGGCGGCTGGTCTGATGAAGCGTCGGCGGGTGGCGGGGTGTCCTGGTCGCCGAGCTGCTGCTGGAGATAGGCGCCGTGCTCGCTGGCCGTACTGGACTGGCCCCCACCGAAACCGCCGCTGCTGCCGCTGAAACCGCCGCCGTAGGCGCGCAGCGCGCCGAGCGCGGTGGCACTGCTCATCAGCGCGCCGAGCATGCCGCCGCCGGGGCTGGACTCAGTGCCGCCGGTCGTCCAGGTGAAGAACTTCAGCAGCACCGGGAAGGCGATCAGGCTGATCAGCATCATCGCGAACCCCATCAGGACCGTGTGTAGGTCCTTGCCCTTGCCGACCAGCGTGAACGTGGTCGCATACACCGCCGCCGCGGCCGGCTTGTAGAAGACCAGCGCGAGCATCCAGCCCGCCACACGCGGGAACCATGCCTTGGTCGATGTGGTGATCATCCCTGCCGCCGCCAGCGGCAGCAGCCCCGCCAAAATGACCAGCGCCGCCCCGCGAAACAGCAGCAGAATCGCCTGGACAAGCCCAATGACCAGCGCGAACAGGCAGAGGACGAGCACGAGCGCGCGCGGTGCCGCACCTGGGAACGTCACGATCTGGGTCATGCGCTTGGCGAAGTCCCCGTCGGAGGAGGCGTTCAGGACCCAGCCGCACCACTGGTCGCCCCACTGCAGCAGCAGATTCGGCACCACCGTGCCGATCACGGTGACCGCCGCCAGGATGACCAGCCCGCGGCCGGCGTCCACCAGCGGGAGCGCTTTGCGCGACAAGGCCATCCGCGCGGCCACGGCCAGCAACGCCACTACTGCCACCGCGACCGTCAACGGCTGGACCAGCACCTGCAGGTACCCGATCGCCGGCGTCTCCTGCAGGTCGGGGGAGGGGGTGTGTACCCACCAGGACGCGGTGTTGGAGATCAGCCACCCGGTTGCCGACTGGAACGACTCGGCCATCTCGTCCAGCACGTGCCCGCCGATCGCCCCCGGAATATCGGGCAGCCCAGGCAAGTCAGGGAGCAGCGGGTTGCCGCCGCCGTCATCGTTGTCCACCGGTTGCACGCACGCCGGATCCAGGACCGGCGAGCACGGGTCGAGCGGAAGCCGGGGAAGCATCAGCCGCCCCCGTGCGGGAAGCGGACGTAGCCGTCCAACGACTTGATCGGGGCCGCCGTCCCGGCCCAGGTCCCGCCGGGTGGGGCGACGACGCGCCAGTCACCGTCCTGCCACCGCAGTTGGAGCCGGGTCACGGCGCGGACGGTGACATCGCTGTCGCCGGGCCCGGCCGACAGCAAGTCCACGCTCGCAACCTGGTCGGTGTAGCCCAGCCAGCGGAACCCCTCCAGGACGACATAGCCGCGGCCGAGCGGCTCCCCGCCCCGCCGATCGCCCCGATGCTTCTCGTAGGCCTCGCGGGTCGAATCCATCAGCACGTCGGTATCGGGACCGATGACCTGCCGCTGGATGGTCGGCCCGAACACCTCCGTGCCCCACTGCATGCCGGCCCGCACCGCGATATGGACCGCGGCCAGCAGCGCCCCGCGCGGCGTCCGCGTAAACCCCGTCGCCAGATCGCCCTCGGTGTTGTGCGGGCCGTCCTGCGCCGAGTAGGGGAGCAGGACACTGTGGTAGTCCCGCCACGACACCCCGGCGAATGACACCGGCGGCGCGCTCACCAGCTCGCCGGCATCTGCGGTCGTCCGCACGATGACCGAGGTACGCGTGGGGGCCGTCCTGAACACCGAAGGCGCGGCCATGCCGAGCAGCACTCCGCCGCCGACCACCGACATTGCGATGACGCGGCGACGGCGCCACCATGGCACGTCGCGCGGCTGTCCCATGCTCTTGCTCGGTCGGCTCATTTGAAGAACACCTCCACGATCGGAGCCGCCGTCGCCGCCAGGCTCAATCCGCCCAGCACCCACGGGATGCCGGTCGCGCCGTCGGCGGCGAACGTGGAACGGTTCTTGCGGCCGATGGCCATCTGGCCCGCGCAGATGAACAGCCCGGCCACGCCGCAGATCAGCACGCCCCACTTGCCCCACGCCAGCAGCGTCTCCATCTTCTGATCCAGCCCCGGCGGCGCCTCCGGAGGCGGATCAGGCACATCCACATCACCGTCCAGCGGCGCCAGCGCCGCCAACGCGGCCACGGTGAACGAAGTCAGCACGATCAGGACCCTCCGCCGGCCAGCCGACGAAGCTCTTTGAGGGCCAGGCGCGCCTTACCGGGCAGGACGACCTCGGACGGGTCCTCCATCAGCCGCAGCTCCCGCACGTGCGGAACCCGCACGACACCCGTGACCCGCCCGGCCAGCAGCGCGAACCGCGCCGTGGCCTCCCGCGACTCCGGGCCGCCGTCACTGACGATCGCCAGCGCCGCCACCCGCTCGTCCCACTCGCGCAGCGCCCCGATCGCCGCCGTGGCCTCCTTGGCCGCCACCGCGGTGTTGCGCACCGCAAGCACCACCGGACGGCCCTTCGCCCGCAGCGGCGAGCAGCCGAACTCCAGCAGCGGTCCGATCGAGCCCATGTCCCACACCGCCGGCAGCAACGCCGCCAGCGTGGACGTCCCGGCCCCGCCATGCGCGCCGGCCACGACCACGTCCAAGGCCTCTCCCGCCTGGTCAGCCGGTCTTGGCCTGGTTTGTCGAATACTCATCCACATACCCCCGAATCGATGCACTGAGTTGCTGAACGATCACGGTACGTGGCACCATAACAGAGCGCAAGCATCGTCAAACAAATTCAGAGCACGTCATCACACCGAACAAGCTGCCTCCGCAGCACCGATCCACCACACTGGACAGGACAACCGTGACCGCCACCCAGGAGTCCAAGCGATGACCGAGACACCCGGCCGCGACCCCGACGTCCTCACCACCGCCGAACTCGCGACCAAACTCGGCCTCTCACCCCAGACCGTCCGCCGGATGGCCAACGCCGGACAGATCCCCGCCCTCAAAACCGGCAAGGACTTCCGCTACTCCTGGCAAGCAGTCCGCGAGGTGCTGCGGCAGCCCCACCACCAACCCGGGGAAGCCGCCCATGACCCAACCGAACAGTCCCAGCCGAAGAAGGGCGCCGGGTATCGCGCCCAACGCCAAGCCCGCACCGGCGCCCACGACACCGCCGACTAACTGCCCAGCATCCCCACTCCGGCGGCCGACCCGATGAAGGTCGCTGCCTCCGCGTGCGCCGCCGCGCTAGCCCTGCCGCTGGGCCTGGTCTTCCTGGCGGCCGGTCGTGACTCGGCCGCCGGCACCGGCTCACCCCTGGCTGGCGCGCCGACCGCCGAGGCCAGGCGCGACATCCCACCCGCCTACCTGCGCTGGTACCTCGACGCCGCCCGCACCTGCCCCGGCCTGCCCTGGAACGTCCTGGCCGCCATCGGCAAAATCGAATCCGACCACGGCCGCTCAACCGCCGCCGGTGTCCATTCGGGTGAGAACTCGGCCGGAGCCGGCGGCCCCATGCAATTCCTCGCCGTGACCTGGGCCGCCTACGGCGTGGACGGCGACCACGACGGCCGCAAAGACCGCTACAACCCCGCCGACGCCATCCCCGGCGCCGCCCGCTACCTGTGCGCCAACCACGCCGGACAAGGCGGCAAGCATCTGCGCCGCGCGATCTGGCAGTACAACCACGCCGACTGGTACGTCCGCAAAGTCCTCGCCCAGTCCGCCCGCTACGCCGCCCCCACCGCAACCGGACGCGGCGCCATCGCCGTCCGCGCCGCCCTGCGCTGGCTCGGCACCCCCTACTCCTGGGGCGGCGGCGGACACACCGGCCCCACTTACGGCACAGCCCAAGGCGCCGCCACCAAAGGCTTCGATTGCTCCGGCCTCACCCAATACGCCTGGGCCCAAGCCGGCATCCGCCTACCCCGCATCGCCGCCGACCAATACAACGCCGGCATCCACGTCTCGAGAACCCAACTCCAGCCCGGCGACCTGCTGTTCTTCGCCACCAACCCCGCGAACCCGGCCACCATCCACCACGTCGCCATCTACTACGGGCACGGCCGCATGATCCACGCACCCCACACCGGCGACGTCGTCCGCATCGCCCAATTCACCGGCAACCCCTACCGCGAACGCCAATACACCGGCGCCACCAGACCCACAAGACCGCACTCGACCGAATCCTGACCGGAGGACCGCCCTTGCCTCACCACGGGAACCTAAACCGTGACCCACACCCGCCCAGGACCGCCCGCGGCCACACTCGCCCAGTACCCAACCACGAACACTCGAAGACGACGCCACCCCAATCGAAGGAGGCGAAAACCCCGCCGCCGTGCGGGCCGCCCCGCGCCTTCAGTTACGGCGGCGGCTGGCAATCCACCACCGCCCTCGTCCTGGCCGCCCAAGGACGCATCGACTTCCAGACATTCCTGTTCGCCAACGTCGGCGACGACTCCGAACACCCCGCCACCCTGGCCTACATCCGCGACCACGCCGCCCCCTACGCCACCGCCCACGGCATCGACCTCCGCCAACTGCACCGCATCCCCCGCGACGACACCACCGAAACCCTCTACGGCGGCCTCATACGCGGAGGCTCCCGCTCCACCCCCATCCCCGTCCGCATGAGCAATGGCGCCCCCGGCGCCCGCTCCTGCACCACCGACTTCACAACCCGCGTCATCGGCCGCTGGCTCAAAGCCCACGGCGCCAGCGCCACTAACCTCGCCACCATCGCCATCAGCCTCGACGAAATCCACCGCGCCAACACCCGCCGCCACGAACCCTACGAAAACATCGTCTACCCCCTCCTGGGCCTGCGGATCCGCCGCACCGACTGCCCCCGCATCATTCGCTCTGCCGGCCTACCCGTCCCACCCAAATCCGCCTGCTGGTTCTGCCCCTTCCACCGCCTCACCTTCTGGCAAGACATGCGCCACACACAACCAGCCCTCTTCACCAAGGCCTGCCACCTCGAAACAACCATCAACCAACGCCGCAACGACCTCGGAAAAGACCCCGTCTACCTCACCCGCTACAACGCACCCCTCGCCGACGTCACCTCCAGCATCGACACCCTTCCCTTCGATGACGGTGACGGTACCTGCGACAGCGGCTGGTGCTGCACCTGACAACCGTCCGCACCAACTGGGTAATCGACCGAGACACCGGATCCATGGAGGTCAACATGCAGACACTTAAATACACGGATCTTGCAGAACTCCCAAGCGTCGTCGACATCACGACCGCTGCCCGAGCCCTCGGCCTCTCCCGTACGTACGCCTACCAACTCGCCAAGAACGGCCAGTTCCCCTGCAATGTGCTCCGTATCGGCACCTGCTACCGAGTCCCAACCGCGGCCCTCCTCGCCCTCCTGGATGCAAACCGAGTCTCCTGACCCGTCCGCAATACACCGCTGCCGGCCGCTCGTAAGGACGCTGCCGATCCGATTTACATAAACGACGATCACGGCGGTGCACGAGCGCGGGGGATCGTCACCGCCTGCGAGTACGTCGGCGCACTGGCGGGCGCCTTCTGGTCCGCCGGGCGAAGCTCAACCAAGCCCTCGGGACACCCGCCGATGAGGCCCGCAGAACTGTCGGCACGCGCCTGGTGTCGGCGCTGTCGAAGACCTCCGCGGGCGCAATGGCCGCCGATCGGCCCGGATCCAGGGAGGGAAGCGATGTCGAACCTCGACTTCAGCATGGGTGACTCCGCGGCGGCACTGCGCATTCGGCTTCGCCAAATGGTCGGCGAGCACCTCCCCGAAGGGTTCCTCGGGGCCTTCACCGACGACCCCAAGGACCTCGCGACCACGCAGGAGTTCAGCCGCACGCTCGCACGCGAGGGTCTGCTCACCCTCGCGTGGCCACGCGAGTACGGCGGTGCCGACGGGACCGTCTGGGAGCAGACGGTCGTCCGCGAGGAGATGTGGGCCCACCACCAACCCCGTGGGGCGCAGTATATGGGCCTGAATCGGGTCGGCCCGGCGATCATGGCGTACGGCACCGAGGAGCAGAAGACCAAGCACCTGCCCCCGATCGCCGCCGGGAACACGATCTGGTGCCAGGGCTTCAGCGAACCGGAAAGCGGGTCGGATCTCGCGTCCCTGCAGACGCGCGCGGTCCGGGTCGAGGGCGGCTGGGAGATCAGCGGCCAGAAGATATGGACGTCCTACGCCGGCATGGCCGACTGGTGTGTGCTCGCGGCGCGTACGGGTGAAAAGGACAGCCGCCACCGCGGCATCTCGTTGTTCCTGATCCCTATGGACAGGCCCGGCATCACCGTCCGGCCGATCCGCGCGATGCTCGGCCCGCACCACCTCAACGAGTGCTTCTTCGACTCCGTCCATGCCTCCCATGACGAAGTGCTCGGTGCCGTGAGTCGACGCTCAAGTCCCACGTGATCGTGCCCTGAGCGTCGGCCAGGGACTGGAGCCGGGTGAGGATTCGGTGCCAGATGCCGCTCCGCTGCCACGGGCGGAACAGGTCGTAGAGTCGGCCCCATGGCCCGTACTCGACGGGCACGTCCCCGCCACGGCACACCGGTCCGGACCCGGAACCGTATGCCATCGATCACTGCCGACGCGGCCAGACGGGCGGCCGTCCCACTCTCGCGCCCTTCGGCAACAACGGCTCCAGCACCGCCCACTGCTCGTCCGTGAGATCTCCCCGACCCATGAAGCACGATTATTCACAGCCCAAGATCCGTTTCCGATACACGCCCTAGCACCCTCACACCGCTTGCGACAGAGCCGGTAACTTGACACTCCCGCGCGCGGCGGGCACGTCCGACAAGGCAGCGGGTGTCAACGGCTCCGGGGGCCGGGGCGGATGCGGACCGCTTCATCAGCCGGGAGGGCGGCTTCCTCGCCATTGAGGCGTGGTTCCGTACCACCGGCAAGGGCGTGATCCTTCCGTATCAGAACGCCCAGTACGGGTACGGCGGGAACGCCCATATGTTCACGCTGGCGGGTGAACATTCAGGTTTTTTCACGGTGTGTGACGGGTTCCTGAGTGGTGTGGCGGACCGTAATGTTGATCACTGAGGGTCGTGGTGGTGTGATCATCGGGTGTCCGGCTTGGAGGAGATGTCGCGCGAGAAGTTGAGCGTTCTGGCGCGGGGTCTGCTGGCCGAGAACGCCCGGCTGAGCGAGCGGGTGGCGGTGCACGCGCTGCCCCTAGCCGCCGGTCAGCCGGATGGCTCGGCGGTCTCCGACGGCACCGGCACATGGCCTTACGGCACCCCGGCCACCTTCAACGCCCTCTCCGGGTACTGTGACGGCTACGCCACCGAGTGCCCCGGCGACGCCTGGTCCGGCCGCGTGGCACGGCTTCTACGCCGGGATGACGGACGGAGGTCGATCGTCCGCCGTGTCCCTCTCCAGCGCTCGTCGGCGGGTGTCGCGGGGGCTTTCGCCGAAGCGCCGGCGGTAGGCGGCGCTGAAGGCGCTGGCCGACGGGTGGCCCGTCGCGTTCCCGATACCGATGATCGGCACATTCCGGTGGCGCGGGTCGCGTAGCCGGTCGCGGGCGAGCCGGAGCCGCTCCTCGCGGATCAGGTCCCGCGGGGTGGTCCCGGCGTGCTGCAGAGCGAGTTGGACCTGGCGCAGGGACCAGCCGATGCCGTGCGCCACCGACGCGCCATTAAGCTCCGGGTTCGCTATGTGCCGACGCACGTAGCGGCGGATGTCGGCCTCCACTTCCGTGAAGCGCGTTGCCTCGGAGGGCCGGTCGGCGCCGTCCACCAGCATGCACAGCAGTTCGGTGACGCGGTCGCAGGCGGCGTCGAACTGTGCGGCGGTGAGCTCGTCGCGCTCGGACCGCAGGGCCTCGATCATGGCGCCCACGATCCGGCCGAGGCCTTTGGACAGGTCGAAGATGTGGCTGCTCGGGTACGGGCCGGGCACCTCGCGGGCGGGAATCGTCAGCAGGTCGCTGCGGCACCGGCCGGCCTGGACGAACCGGGACGGCTCGGCGAGCGTCACCAGGGCGCCCGTGCCGGGCCGCAGTGTCACCTCGCCGCCGTTCGTGACCAGGCCCAACTCTCCCGCGAGCGGGATCATGAGACGGTGGTCCTCGTCGGGTTCCCGGCGGACCTGCTTCGGCGTCCGCAGGTACTGCACCTCGGTCGACCAGTACGAGACGAGCTGGTAGGTGCCGCTGTACTGGCGGGTCATCCCGCCGCGGAAGTCCTCTGGAGAGGTGCAGCGGATGTCGAGAGCGGACTGGTAGGTGGTGGTCACCTCGCTCCATGCCTCGAGGCGGTTCCGGGGCGCGTAATCGTCGGTCGTAGTGGGGGTGATGGTATATCTCAAGATGACCTCCCGCGGGGGGCACGCCAACAACCACTCGTCCTGCCGTTCGCGGCACCTGTGAACGAACTGTGCACATTCACGGCATACCTCGGACGAGGATAATCGTCACCGTACTCGCCCCCGAACGGCCGGTACGCGTTCCCACTGGTGCATAAGGCGGCAACTACCCTGCGTGGCGCGGCAAGTCCTCGCCCGCCGCTCGGCTTACCTTCAGTGAATCGCATGTTCTCGGGGCATGGCTCAACTGTGTGGCGCGGCTGCGTCGGCATGCCTGGACCGAGGCCATCCCAGGGGGGTTCTGTGCGTGTTGCGGATTTCACTGCGGAGACGATGCCTGCCGAGATGGCGAAGCGCGGCCTGGTTGTCGACCCGGTCTCGGGTCAGAACGCAGGGGGGCTCGCGATTGCCGCCGTTGACTCCTCCGGTCGAGTAGTGGGGTGGAATGCCGCGATGGCGGTACTGACGGGTGTGCCGCTGGACGAAGCGGTCGGCAGACGAACACCGGAACTGTTCACCCTGGCGGACGAGGACGGGATGGCGCTGTCGCCGACGGCGGAGTTCGGCGGAGCGGCCTGGCTGGGCACCCGGGACCGGCGTGCCGTGCCGGTGGAGGTCTCCTGCGCCGGTGTCGGACCGACACCCGAGGGCACGACACTGATCGCGGTCTCGGCCGCCGAGTCGGCGGCGAGGCGGCTGAACCAGCTGTGGGAGTTGCTACTGGCCTGCCTGAACCATGAGCTGCACGGCCCGCTCACCGTGATCCACGGGCATGCCCAGCTATTGGAGGCGTCGGTCACCGACCCGGCCGCCCCCGAATCGCTGGCGGCCATCCGCGAAGCGGTCCAGACGATGCGGCACATCATCAAGGACCTGGCACTGATCACCGGGGACGGGCCGCCGCCCGACACGGCGGAGATCGACGCACGCTCGCTGCTTCGCGAGGTGATCCGGGACCTGCCGTCGCTGAAGACGCGAACGGTGGTCGAGGAATCCTCGCGGACCGTCCTGCGCGGTGATCGCCGACGCCTGCGGCAGTGCCTGCTGATCGTGTTGAGCAACGCGGACAAATACGCCCCTGAGGGGACGATCACGGTGACCCTGGACGGGGAAGGCGACTGGGGTGTGATCGCGGTCAGCGACCAAGGCCCCGGCATCCCCGAGAGTGAACGGGCCTCGGTGCTCGGGCCCTACGGCAGGTCCACGACGATCTTGGACCGGCCGGGCAAGGGACTCGGCCTGTACATCGCGAACGTCCTGATGGCCTCGATGAGCGGCCGGATCGGCCTGATGTCCGCACCCGCCGGCGGGTTGCGGGCCGAGTTGCGACTGCCGCTGGCTCCCGCACGGCATGCCTCGCGGGACAAGGGCGGGCGGACCGGTGCCGCCGACTGTCCGCGCAAGACCGGCTATCCGAGAATCCTCTACCGCACGGTTCCGGACGGCTTCGCCAACCTCACCGCATGTTGACGGCCCTACTGCCTCCTCGCCAACGACGTGACACGGGTGTGTACCGCCGCCTGTCCTGGTGGTGGACCCGCGTGCTGCTCCCGGGCGGCTCAGCCTTCGTGCTTGCCGCGGTGAGTGCAGACGGGCTGGGCATAGGCGATCCGGTCGACGTCCACGACGGCGACGACGGTCAGGCAGTACTCCACGCTCGGGTTCAGGGCGGCGACCACGACCTTGGTGGCTCCCCGCTCGGTGTTGGCCAGGGTCGAGGGCGTCTGCCCCACCGGGCCGCCGACCACGTAGTACACGGCCTTGCCGCCGTTCCGGTCCTTCCAACTGACCTCGATCGAGATCCGGCTGTCGACGATGCGCACCCCGGTCGGCTTGTACTGGTCGGCCGGCCGCACCGCCGTCGGGGTGGACGTCGGGACCTGGGACGCGGTCCCCTGCGACGACGGGGCCGAGGACGAGGGAGCGGCTGAGGCGGGCGAGGCGACGGGTGACGCGGGCGAGGGCCTGCTGGAAGTGGCCGCCTCGGGGCGAGCCTCGTCCCTCCGCGGCCCGACCGCAAGTAAGGCCGCGCCCATCAGCCCCGCGAGGAGCACGAACACCGCTGCGGCGATCAGCACGATCCTGCCGCGGCCCCGCGAGCCCGCCGCCCCCTGTCCCGGGGGCGGCCAGCCCTGCCGTCCAGACTCCGGTGGCATGGCCGCGCGGTCGCCAGATTCCGGCGGGAGGCCGGCGTAGTGGTCGGGCTCCGGCTCCGTCTCCTTCCACATCCATTCGGCGGGGTTCTCCGGCTCGAGGCTTTCCACCGGCCCGTGTCCGACGGCGAGGGCGGGGACGTCCTGGAGGTCCTCCTCCGCGTCGTCCAGCGGCCCGTACTCTGCCAGGTCGTTCAGGTCGGCGTCGGGGACGGGAGGCGGAGGCGGCTCGGACGGGGGCCGGTCCGGAGGGGCCGCCGGAGCGGCCGGCCGGGCGAGGATCGTCAGCAGTTCCGCCATGGTCAGCGGCCCCGTGCCCGAGATGACCCGCGGGTCGAATACGTCACCGTGCTCGGTGAAGACGTCGTGGACGATCACGGCGAACCCGCTCGCCGCCAGCCCGTTGGCCAGGACGGCGACGCTCGCGTCGGGGAGGTCCTCGTCGAAGTCCGGGGCGAACATGAACGTGGCCGGAGAAGCGACCCCGCTGCTCTCCGACAACTCCCGCAGTGCGGTGGCGGACGCGACGTCGAACACCGCCGGGAACCGACCGGTTGTCCGTAGCTTCCGCGCGAGGTCCGGGTGCCCCGCCACGATGACGTTGGGCGCGGTGGCCGTCACAGTTCCCTCCGTGCGCCCGCGACCTCGGCGTCCGTACGTGCGGGGATCGATCGGACGGGTTCCGGCGGGGCGGCCTCGGGCCGACCGCTTCCGGCTCCCCGCTGCACCTCGACCCGGGTGGGCGTGGCCTCCAGGACGGGAAGGCCGGCCGTGGCGGCGCGCAGGCCCGCAACGGCGACGCGGCCGACATCGCCGAGCGCGATGTCATAGGCGATGTCGCGCACGGCTTCGGCGTCGAACGACGCCTCGATCAGTCCGCCGATGGCCTCGCCGAGCACCCGCCGGTAGGACTCGAACCGGACGGAGCCGAAGACCCCCGGGTTCCATGTCAGCCCGTCGCGCAGGTGGATGAGCAGCCTGCCGGTGACCGGGTCGAGCCGGTTCAGGTCGATCTCCGCGACGACGTCGCCCTGGGCCGCGGGGGTCCCGTCGCCGGTGGCGAGGCGGACCGGCACCGGGAACGAGACGGACCCGGCTGACGGGCCCGGTGGGGCCCCCAAGTGCCCTGGCGCGGGCCGCGCGTCGAGGCGGGCGAGCCCGGTCAGCAGGCGGAAGGCCGCCAGGTCGTGGGCGCTGTTGAGGGCCAGTGCGGTGGCGCGGGTCAGCGTCTCGAGCTCACCGGGCCTGCGGGCGAGGTGGCCGCTGAAGGCGTAGGCGACGATGCGCCGCCGGACCGGGGAGCGGAGGAAGATGCGCAGGCGGACCCCCCAGGTCGGGATCTTGAACTCGGCGTCGGTGTCGGCGGCGCTGGTCCGAGCGTGCCCTCCGCCGAGGGTCCCGGCCAGCCTGCCGACGAGGTTCAGGCCGGCCCCGTCCCGCCGGTCCGTGAGCGCCAGGACGTACAGGTCGCCGTCCAGTTCGACGATCAGTTCGTCGCCGAGGACCCGCGAGAACGCGCGCGCCGCCTCGGCCAGGTCGCGCAGGGCCGCGCGGGGCATCCGGGGCCGCAGTACGGTGCTCCTGGTCACCGTCGTCGTGCCCACGGTGCCCTCGAGGTGCTCGACCTCCTGTTCGGCCTGCCACGCGGTGTAGTCGCGCAGGCTGAAGGCGACCACCTCGTCGTCCGTCCGCACGGCGCAGGTGGCCTTCAGTGCCCTCTTGGCGCTCAGCGGGTAGGGCATCCGTTCCTGGGCGTACCGGGTGGCGTCCACGAACAAGGGGACGTCGTCGCCGACCGCCCGCAGCAGGTAGAACTCTTCTTTGATCCGCGAAGTGGGAGTCACGGTGCCCTTCCGCGTCCGGCCGCCTGCCAGGTGTTCGGGCCGGCGGCGAGGTTCTGTGGTCCGGTCGACACTCCGGCCGGGCGCGGCACCGGCCGGGCCGGGCCGGTGCCGCACGTCAAGCCCACAAAGGGACCGTCCGGAGGGCGGCCTTCGCCGCAACCCCTGACACCCTCCTCACCACACGATCGATGCGTCGTCGTCCGCGCCGGCCGGCGTGCCGGTCACGGGCGCCGTGATGGCACGAGCGGCAGGCAGGCCGTCGGATGTCGGGTCGTCCGGCGGCGGAGCGTTCATCCGGCGGATCATCTCCTCGACCGCCTCCTTGCCACGGACGATGGCCTCCCGGTCCTTGCGCTTCCACCAGGGGGTCAGCCACATCTCGACAGGACGGGCGGTATTACCGACCAGGACGGCGCGGCCGAAGCGCATGGTCCGCAATTCCTCGGGTGTCAGGATCTGCTGCCCTTGGTGCTTGCCCACGAGGTCGGAGAGGTCGGAGATGTCCTTGATCGTACCGGCGCCGCCAGAGATGATCTTCATGGCGGCGTTGTCCAGCAAGGCCGCGGTGCGGTCCGCACCCCACTTCGCGCGGGCCTCCGCCAGTGACGCCAGATAGACGTGCACGCAGATGGAGTACCCGCCGGACTCGGCCATATAGGTGGGCAGGCCGCCCGAGGGGAAGACGTCGGTCACCTGGTTGAGCTCGAAGGTCAGCGGCGGATCGAGGCGGCCCGACGGGTTCTTCATCGCCGTGCCGCGCGCCGTCCGGAAGTACTGCTCGAGGATCGTGATGACGACGGGAGCGATGCCGCCCCAGTCGGGCTGCCGCTTGGCGACGAAGTAAAGGGTGTTCCGGCCCTTGAGGAACTTGACGAGGTCGAATTCCTCTCCGGGCTCCGGGGAGCAGTCGTCCAGGATGTCGGGGTGCGAGAAGGCGTGCATGACCTGGATCACGCCTGACCACAGGCGCCGGTCCCGCATGTTGAACTCCAGTTGCGCGGGATACGACGGTTCGACCCGGCCCTCGCGCTCGCCCTCGCGCAGGATCTCCAGCGCCTCCTCCCCGTTGGCCTCGAAGATCCAGTGCATCACGTCCCGGAAGTTGCGCCTGCCGATGGCGCCGGCGTGCAACAGGCACCGGATGAGGGTGATGACGCCGCCGAGCACGGCGCCGCCCTCCCGCCCGATCTCGAAACCGCTGGCCTCCACGAGCGTGCCGGACCTGACCGCGCACACGTTCGGGTTCTCGCAACCCTGCAGCGGTGACCAGCGCATGCGGTTCGGCCACCCGGTCCAGCCCCACGGGTCGAACACGTACACCTCGCCGTACTGCGCCCGGACCATGGCGGTGTTGACGAACGTTTCCCGCCGGGTGGAGGTGACGATGACGGGGCCAGGGGCGTCGATGGTGAACGGCGTGACGAAGTGCACGTCCTTGCCCTGCCGCGGCGGGGCGATGACGACCGCCATGTCCTCAAAGGACGCGTACAGCTTCCGCCGGGACCTGATGTCCCTGCCGAGATAGAAACCGATCTCCCGGAGATCCAACTTCCGGACGTTCTGGCCGAGCGTCGACGGACGGACCTCCCATGCCTTCTTCCGTACCCTCCGGACGCTCAGCAGCCTGCGGACCTCCCAGCCGGAGGCGTAGCCGAGACGGAACCGGCGGACCGACCTGCGGCGCCGGAAATTGAGGAGCAGCCGTATCAGGAAGTAGGTCCCCACCGCCCCGGCCGTGAGGAACAGGATGAGCAGCATGAAGAAGACGGGTCCGGAGCCCAGGGCCGCTGCGGCGGCGGGCGGCCATGCCCCGCGCGGGTCGCCCGGATGGGTCACGAGCCTGAAGGCGACGCCGATGCAGTCGGTGGGGTCGGAGGCCGGCCATCCACCGCCCGCGATGACACCGGACACCTGACCCGCCAGCCAGGTCAGGAAACTGCCCGCTCCACCCAGCAGCGCGACCAGCAGAGCGATGCCGAAGAAGAGCACGAACACGTCATCGTCGTCATTGCCGGCCACAGAACCTCCTCGATCGTCGGGTCCGGATGTGTCTCTCGGCGAGCCACTGCGAGCTCCGGTGCCGCCGAGCGCCGATCAGTCTTGCCTTGGTCATGCCGTGGTGACCTCCGATACCTGCCATCCGCCGTCGTCGCCGCGCCTGAGGGTGACGAAGGCGGTCGCGTGCACGGGTGATCCGGTCCAGCCGTCCCGGCCAGTGGGAGTGGCGGTGATGCTCCATTGACGATGGGCGGTGGCGGAGGTGTCGGCGCCGACCCCGTCCTCTGGGGCCTGCTGCGTCAGACGAACCCGGGAGTAGGCGCGATGGTCAAGCCAGAGGGCGGGCAGCGCGCCGGAGGTCTCGGCGCTCACTCCCTTGGCGTACTCCGGAGACAGGTACGGCTTGGCTCGCAGGTAGGCGTCGAGCTGGCTGCTGTCGACCGCGGCATCGACCGTCCACATCACCTTGATGGCAGCCCGCGAGACCGCGGTCGCGTCACCGCGGTCGATGGCGTCCGGGTCGGGAAGGCCACCGTGCGGAGTGGCGGTGGGTGCAGGTGTGGGTGAGCGCGCCGGTGTAACCAGGGCAGAGCGGATGGGCGTCGGGGCTGCTTCGGTGTCGTCTCCCATTAACCGGAGCGGGAGGATGTATGCCAAAGCGAGCAATATCGCCACCACGGCCATGCAGCCGAGCCCTGCCCGCGGCCCGGACGCTCGTTCCCGGTGAAGCATCCCCATCAGGCCTTCACCGTCATCGTGAACCGCATGCCACCGCTGAATTCCTTCCAGCCGATGGCCTCCACCCTGACGACGGCGCCCGTATGCGGCGCGTTGACCATCTTCCCTCCGCCGACGTAAATTCCGACATGATGCGCACCCTTCGCGCCGGCCGCGGTGAAGAAGACCAGATCACCGGGTTGGAGTTCCGAGCGGCTCACCCGCTTGCCGCGGGGATCTCTCTGCTGGTCCGCGGCAACGCGCGGAAGTTTGATCTGGCCGTCGCTGGCGTGGTAGACCGCGTACCTGACCAGGGACGAGCAGTCGAAACCTCCCTTGTAGGGGCCGTTGAGGTCTCCGCCTCCGTACACGTATCGTGTTCCAAGCCATTTCTCGGCATCCTCGATGATGCGTTTGCCGAACTCCGACGCGGTGCTGTCAGACGTCCCGCATGAAAACCCGGCATAATTCGGGTCATCGAGAGAAAAGTTGTCGCCGCCATATTTATTGGCCCAGGAAAGGACCAAATCAACATAGTCCCAGGAATGGTTGTAGGCGTAGATCGCCTTCCTAGTGTCTCCAGGCGCGCCACTGTGGTGCAGGTAGTTGGCGGCGGTGAAGATCGCATCCGCCGGGTTGTAGCGGTCCGTCTTGCCGTCAGGTTTGCCGTCGGGTGCGCCGTCAGGTCCGAAAGTAGGGCCGTCGATCGCGAAGCCGTTCCAGGTACCTTGCAGGAACTGCATCGGTCCACCCGCTCCGGCATAGTTCTCCCCTGATGCCACCCCCGGGAGCTTGGAACGGCCGTGATCGGTCTCGACCTTTCCGATCCCGGCGAGTATGTACCATGGAATCCCGCCGAACCTCTTGTCCGAGGCTGCGGCCTTGTAAAGCTTGAGGTAGTTCGAGGGAATGCTGTTCGCGCTGCTCTTGGGCGCCAGGGCGGCGTTCCGCACGCTGCCGGCATCGAGCGGTTTCGCGCCAGGGCGCGTGGTGTAGGCGGCGGGCAGCACGTCCGGACCGCTCGTGCTGGGGTTCGGCTCCGGCGCGTTGCTGAGTTGCTTGGGTCCCGGCGCGTTCCCGGGCGCGCATGCGTTCACAATGTCGGCAAGGGGACCCACATGGTTGACCACGAGTGCGGCCATGAACATGAGCGCCAGCATGAGGGCCACCCCCGAGCAGCCCAGTCCCGCTACGAGCCGGAGCAACAAAGAATTTCTCATCGCAAACTGTTCGTGAAACCATCCATGATGTGGCACCTCATGATCCTCGGTGACACCATCGCCGCTCTTCCCCCGCGCCGGTGAACCACGGAGCCGGCGCCGCCGATCTGCTCTTCCGGCATCTCCCACCTCCCCGTGACGCGCCGATCAAGACAGTGCGGTCGTTGGACGAATGCGCAAGGTGCCTTCGCCCGCCTCGCGCCCGGACGCCCGGAGCGAAGCCATACGGTGATCGAATCGTCACGCACCGCGGAACTGGGCGTCCAGAGGCATCGCGAGCTTGACGGTGGCGACTGACTGCGGACGGTCGAGGCCGTGCACCAAGGGCCGTTGTGAGTAGACGCGGAGGAGGACATATGGATGCCGTGGCCAGGACTCGGCCTCTCTCCGCCTGCCGTCGCGAGTCGACGCGTTCACGCTGGGGCTCTCGTCACCAACGGTGCGAGCGCGGGACGTTAGCGCTCAGGCACGCACGGGCACTCCTGGCCGCGCAGCCATGCGGCCGGGCTTCCGGCCGTCCACGCCGCCGCGGGCCGTCGGGCCGCGGGCGTGCTTCCGAGCACGCGGTTGTTCGGGCTGGCGGTCGTCACCGACGTCTCGTGACTCGCCCGAAACCGCTGTGCGACGTCGTGCGGCTGATCGCCGGCGACGTCTCCGGCTCTGGCAGCTTCTGATGTGGGAGACCCCGGTCTTCGGCACTGCCGGACAGGGCGGAAGCACCCTGGTCAACACACGCATGATCCGTGAGGTGGGCGACTTGATCACGGGGTGAAGGATCGGTCCGACCGGCGGAACGCGCCGGTGTCGGCCCCTGTGGTGAGGCCTCCCGTCGGCGCGTACACGGCCGTCTCCGCGATCCCGGGCAGTGCCCGTCGCGAGGACGGTCCGCGTCGGCCTCAAATTTTCCGCGGGAGACTGTGCCGCCGTGGTTGCCGATCACCCCAGGTTCCGGACCGTCCTGAACATAGAACAGAACGGTGCTCGGGAGGTGTTCCTCCCCCTGGATCGAAGTTGACAGCGCGGACCCATCGGCGGAGGCGGCCATCGATCACGCAGGCGGCGGTCGCACCCCGGTCACGCTGGCTTGCTCTGCGCCTCGGCGACCCCTATCACGGGGTGCATCGCCGCTCTCCCGGCGCAGGGCCGGCCAGATCTCGATCGCCTTCGGAGGACGCAATGCTCGAAGCGATGATCACGTGGATTGCGGATATGGCGCACCACGCGGCTCATTTGATTACGCCGGTGACGGAGCCACCGCACATCCCGAACCCCGGCCAGGGCGAAAAACCGCCCTTCGCGGATCAGTTCCTGCTGATATTCAGGTACGGGGTGTACTTCGCCTCCGGTTGCGGGGTGGCAGGTTACATAATCGTCGGCGTCCGGATGACGCTCCAGCACAGGAGGGGCGAGGGAGGGGGGCACATGGCAAGCGTCATCATCGTAACGGGCGGCTGCATCTTCATCGTCTTTTCATACAAGATCGTCACCACTGTCACGAGTTGATGAGGCTCCGGACAAGCCTCTCCGAAAGGGGAAACGCGCTGGCTGGAGCGAATGTCGGCGCCTCGGCGCGATCGTCTCCCCGCCTGCACCCGCTTCGGAGGCACCCCACGGGAATAGGGGGCCACTATCGCGAAGCCCCGCCCGCGGCGGCGCGGACTCGGAGTTGGCCGTCGCCTGCGCAGCTCTTCTGGCCGACTCGTTCTGAGATCGGAGGTCCACCGTGCACAATACGCAGATTACCGGCAAGAAGGGGCCGCGCGGAGTACTCGATGACCTTCGCTTGTACACGAATTTGCTGTTGGCGGCGTTCGGTCTCGGCGTGATCGGGTTTCTGGGGCTTCCCGCCGCTGACGCAGCCGGCCATCCACCGGCCGGGAACGATCTGGTGGCGACTTCGCGGACGGCCGGTCAGGCCGCCGGTGGAGCGATGGGGTTTACGGCCGATAACGGCTCGGCGGCTCGGGCGCCGGACAGTGTGACCGTCGTCGATGTTGTCTTTGCATTCCCCCCCTGCTGGGGGGACGATTACTGGTGCAGGACACCATCTTTCGTTACCCGTGACTCGCACGCCGGTGGCGTGCTTCACTGGGACCCAGAAGGGGGACGGATCATGATCTGCGACATAGAAAAGGACGACTACGCCGTCGACGGCAAGATATTCGCTGGATCGATCGGAGTGACCTATGTGTACGTGAGCAAGGTTGGTAACTGCAATGTAGGGGCAATTCCAAATTACGATAAGAATAAGACGTACAAGTTCAAGGTGTGCCTGATTGCGGAGCACGGGGAGGGGTTTTGTAATAACAGCACTTCTGCAAAATTTCCTCAAGTCTATTGTGAGCAGAAGTCCGGAAAGGATAGCCCCGACTGCGGGGCTCCCGAGGGTAATGCCTGCAAGCAGCTGCTGGAACCCTTCCAAGAGGAGTGCTCCAAGGACGACGAAGATTTGCCCGCGGTGGAGCCGTGCGTCGGACTGACCGCGGCGGTCACAAAACAGTGCTTTGCCGACACGAAGGATCAAGTCGAAAGGGGAGGAGCATGGCAACCTGGGATCGGACCGCCCGCAGGCGATATGCATTCACCATCAATTCATGACAGGGTTTTCCTGTCGCATGATAACGCGTCCGAAGCGGCTGGACCCGCCGAGCCGATCAATCTGTTCGCCGTTTGGTTGAGGTGGACTGTTCTGGGCGGGTGCGAGGTAGCCGTCGTGGTCGTCGGTGCCAATGCTGCGATCAAGCACAAGAGGAGCGAAGCGGGCGCGCATGCCACTGGGCTGACCTGGGTGGTGATCGCGACCGTCGTCGCGGGTTCCGGACTGGTCTTCGGTTTGATCTCTATTGTGGCCACCCCACTCTAGACTCTACTGCGGATGTTCGGCGACCCCCATGCGTGAGCGGAATGCGGTAATCCGGTGACCTCGCTCAGCGCCTTCTGAGGGTATTTGTCCCTAAGTCGATCGGCTCCTCACCTGGAGGTTCGCAATGCTTGTGCTGGCTGCTCCTGTCGATGACTTTATGGATGCTCTCACCGGCTGGTTTTACAAGTGGGTGATCAGCAGTGCGCTCTCCAGTCTCCAAACCAACCTGACCTGGTGGATGAGCGACAGCGATTATAGCTTGAACCTTGCCGGAGACAGCGAGACCGGCATGCTCAATCTCCTGCGCGAGCACACCAACTTTCTCACCTACATAGGCGCATTCGCGGGCTTCCTTGTTGCGGCATTCCGGGTCGCCATCCAGCGCAGGGGAGGTCCCTTCCGTGAAGCGCTCTCGCAATTTGTCGAGTTGGTCATCATCGTTTTCACCCTGGCCACGGCCGTGAATCTGGCGAGCATTGCGGGCGATCGGTACTCTGCGTGGATCCTGAAGTCCGTGGCACCGGAGAGCGGGGACTGGACCGCGGCGTGGACCTCTGGTCTCAATTTTTATAAAGGTGCCGGCTTGTCGCTACTGGTCGTGGTATTCGCGGCTGCGGCACTGGTCTCTAATTTGGTCCAATACACTCTAATGCTCTTTCGGAGCGGTATTCTTATTATTTTGGTCGGTATACTTCCAGTATTGGCCGCTTCGAGGTTCACCTCATATGGAAATCGCGCTTATAAGCGATCTCTCGGCTGGCTGGCATCATGGATACTATTCAAGCCGACCGCGGCAACGATCTATACCGCAGCAGAAGGCTTGATGCAATCCAATAGTCAGGCCGATCGGCTTTTCGGCCTTGCTCTCGTGGGCGGTGCGATTTTTACGCTCCCGGCGACACTCCGGGCCGTCATGCCCGCGATTACGGAAGATAACAGCTTCTTCAGCCCGCGCCAGGTCGGTCACTTCATGTTCGGTGGCGGTGCACTGAACGCCGTTAAGGGGGAGAACCTCTTGACGGGTTCCTGGGCAGGGGTGAAGCGCGTGAGGGGGAACGTCCACGAAGCGCGGGGGCTGATGAACAGCCTGTTCGGTCCCGGGGGCGGTAACACCGCAACAGGAAATGATCGTGGGACTCCAGGGGCTGGTACTCCCGGGCCCGGCGGCTCCCCCGGGACCGGTGGTTCGGGGCCGGATGGCGGCCCTAAAGCCGGTGGCACTTCTGGGGCTAATGCTGCTCCCGGTACTTCTGCGGGCGGTGGTCCTGGCAAGGCAGTGGGTACCTCCGCAGGCGGCGAGCCTCGGAGCTCGGGCCGCCCGCGGCGGGTGGTGCGCTTCAGCAGTCCCGGAGGCGCGGCAGTTTGGGGAGGACATCGGGACGCCGCGGACGGAGCCCGTGGTCCGGTCGATGGTTGGGAGGCGGAAGATTTCCAGGCTGCCGTAGATGCCAATCAAATGCGCATCACACCCTCTCGCGAGTCGTCCGGCCCGAGCGGGAATGCCGGAACTGTTCGCGATCGCGACGAAAATGCCGGTCCCACCGGCAACCCGGGAACATAGGATTGAGGTGAGCCAACGTGTCTTCCGACTATCGTGAACCCACGTACGGGAACTGGCGCAGACCCGTCTCGCCGGGGATCGGGCGACTGGGACTGGTCGGCACGCTGACCCTCATGACAGGGCTGATCATCGTCACCCTGATCGCGATGGTGATGCCACTGGCCGGCCTGATCGGTGCCGCGGTGCTCGGACTGGTCATGCTTCCGCTGGTCATCCAGGATCAACACGGCAGGACCGCGCTCCAGTCGCTCACGGCGCGGTCGAACTGGTGGTGGGGCCGTACCCAGGGATGGAATCTCTACCGCTCGGGACCTCTGGGCGTCGTCTCGCACGGCTCGTGCCGACTCCCGGGCCTGCTCGCAGCCTCCCGGCTGGTGGAGGGCCGCGACTCCTACGGGCGCCCGTTCGCCGTGGTGGTGGTCCCGTCGACCAGCCACTACACCGTGGTGTTCGAGTGCAACGCCGACGGGGCGGCGTTGGTAGATCAGGAGCAGATCGACGCATGGGTCGCTCACTGGGGGCATTGGCTCGCCGCGCTCGGCTACGAGCCCGGCCTGGTCGCCGCGAGCGTCACGATCGAGACCATCCCCGACCTCGGCCACCGTCTCCGGCAGGAGGTGTACGCCAACATCGACCCGAACGCTCCGGAGCTGGCTCGGGCGGCTCTAGACGAGATCGTGTGGAATTACCCGGTGGGAAGCGCCCGTGTCTCCACGCGCGTCTCGGTCACCTATGCGTCGATGCCGCATCTCGGCGGGAAGCGTCGTGACCAGGACGCGATGGTGCGGCAGATCGGGATGCGCATTCCCGGGCTGATCTCCGGGCTGGAGATGACTGGTGCCGGATCCGCTCGTCCGATGACCGCCCACGAACTCGCCGGAGCCGTGCGGATCGCCTATGACCCGGGCGGACAGTCGGGGATGGAGGCCGCTGGGAGCGAGTCGGCGCGCTGGGAGGACGCCGGGCCCGTGGCGGCTCAGGAATCATGGGACCACTACGTCCACGACAGCGGTTATTCCATCACCTGGGGCATGTCAGAGGCACCTCGCGGTGAGGTGCTGTCCAGCGTCATGAACAGTCTGGTGTCACCGCACCCCGACATCGCCCGCAAGCGCGTCACTTTCCTCTACCGGCCGCACGACCCCGCCTCCGCGGCTCGGATTGTTGAGCGGGACCGCAAGGACTCGCGGTTCCGTCTCGACGGGGCCGCGAGCGCCGCCCGCAACGAGATCGACGTCATCAAGAGCGACCAGTCGGCCATCGAGGAGGCTCGGGGTGCCGGAGTGACCCGGTTCACCATTCTCGTCACCGCCACCGTCCACTCGGCCGAGGAACTCCCTGTCGCGGCGGCGGCCGTCGACACGCTCTCGGCGCCCGCGCGAGTGCGGTTGCGGCGGATGTACGGTTCGCAGGCGTCGGCGTTCGCGGCCGCCCTTCCCGTGGGGATCGTGCTTCCCGACCATCTTCAGGTTCCTGCTGTGGTGAGGGAGGCGATGTGAGCGGTCCAGAGGAGTCGGTCCGGGACGGTGGGCCGCCCGTCGGAGCGGGCGGCAGGAAAGGCAAGAAGAACGGGAAGAAGAGCAAGAACAAGAAGACCGACAAAGTCGTACGCCTACCTGGTTACAGGGGTTTCGCCCGCCGGGGCGGAGGCCGGGTCTCCTACGTGGAGGCGCCTCCGGAGTGGCGCGGCACCACGGTCCAGGTGTGCGGGCTGTGGCCGTTCGCGGCCGGTACGGGAACTCCCATGGTCGGTGTGCCGATCGGCCGAGAACTGATCAGCGGCGCCTCGCTGTGCTGCGACCCGATCTCGTGGTTCCAGCGCGCCAACCTGATCCACAACCCGTCGGCCCTGGTACTCGGCAAGCCTGGGCTGGGCAAGTCGACCCTGATCCGCCGGATGCTGCTGGGCCTCGCCGGCCAGGGGGTGTTCCCCATGGTGCTCGGCGACCTGAAACCCGACTACGTCGACCTGGTCCGGGCGATGGGCGGGCAGATCATCAAGCTCGGTCGCGGGCTGGGGTCGCTGAACGTGCTCGATCCCGGTGCGACGCTCGCCGCGGCCCCCAAGCTCTCCGAGCAGGCGAGGACCAAGCTGATCGCGGACGCCCACGGCCGCCGGCTGAACATCGTCGCCGCACTGCTCACGCTGGTGCGTGGAGGGCCGATCGCCGACACCGAGCGGACCGTCCTCAACGCCGCCCTGCGGGTGCTGGACGAGCGCCACCACGGCGTTCCCATCCTGCCCGACCTCATCAAGGTGATCGACGAAGGGCCGGAACGGCTGCGTGCCGTGACTCTGGCGCGCGGTGACGAGGCGCGGTACCGCACGACTGTCGACCCGTTGCACGCGTCGCTGCTCGGCGTGCTGGACGGGCCGATGGGCGAGACGTTCTCGCGGCACACCACCACCGGGATCGAGCTGGACAATCCGGGCGGCGTTTGCATCGACATCAGCGGGATCGACGATTCCGACGCCGAACTCCAGGCGGCCGTCCTGCTGGCGTGCTGGTCGGACGGGTTCGGCTCGATCGAGGTCGCGCACGCGCTCGCCGACGAGGGCCTGGCGCCCCAGCGGCACTTCTTCGTCGTCCTCGACGAACTGTGGCGGGTGCTGCGGTCCGGACGCGGCCTGGTGGACCGGGTCGACGCCCTCACCCGCCTCAACCGGCAGCGCGGCGCGGGCCAGGTGATGATCACGCACACGATGGCCGATCTGCTGGCGCTGGCGGACGAGTCCGACCGGATGAAGGCCAGGGGCTTCGCCGAACGCGCGGGCATGGTGATATGCGGCGGGCTGCCGCAGGCCGAAATGCCCATGGTGAACGAAGTGGTGCGCCTGTCCTCCGTTGAGGAGCGCATGATCGTCGACTGGTCGACGCCGCCTTCCTGGAGTTCCGACTTGAGGGAGGACAGCGAGCCGCCGGGGCGCGGCAGGTTCCTGGTCAAGGTCGGCGGTCGGCCCGGCATCCCGTTCAGGGTGGAACTGACCTCCGTCGAGAGGGACGTCAACGACACCAACAAGCGCTGGACCAACTCGACCACGAGGCCTCCCGCCAGGACCAGTTGACCGCCGCGGGCGCGGCCGCATCCGCTCTGCGGTTCGCCGAGCCCGGTCGAGCTCGTCCCGTGTGCCGGAAGCGAACGTTGCGGCAGACCGCCATGTCCGGACGGTACCGGTACGAAGCACTGGGAAAAGGAAGGCGAAGAGCCCGGCTCGACGATGGGAAACTCGCCTTCCATGTCGATCTTCGGCCGACTTCATGGCATGGGGAGGCACCTACCAAAATGAGTATGGTCACCGGTGACCGGTCGGGGGAGGAAAATGACAGGCCGGAGAAAAAAGTCTCTGAGCTTCTGGAGCAGTTGGCGACGGAATTGAACTCCCGGCAATTGTTGCGGGCCCGATTGGAGCGCACGGCCGGCGGTGCATGGGTCAGGGTTGTCAACCCGAAGACCGGATGGTTCAGCGAGCGGGTGACGTGCTACCCGGATCCGCTGGCCGAGGACGCCCTCTTCTTCTGGTGGGAGTGGGGTTCGAAGATCGGCCGGGTGGACGATCTGCCCGGTTGCGCCACGGTGATCGCTCGCGTGCTGGACCCGGAGCCGGAGGTAGGCGATTGATCGGTGGTGGGCGACTGATCTGCGGTGGCAGAAGCGAGCCGGTTCCGGACGGTAGGAGATGAGGCCGCTGTCCGGCGCGGAACCGGTCACCTCCGGCGGTCTCGCCTGAAGAACCCGCTCCCTCGGCCGCCAACGGCGCCGGTCGAGGGAGCGGGTTCCCTCAGCTGACGTGGGACGACGCTCACCTTCCCGGCGCAGCCTGTCTCAGTCCGCGGAGTCGGTCCGCGGTTCATCGTCCTGACCCAGATCGGCCGGCGCGAGGGGGAGCCGGAGCTCGACCTTGAGCCCGCCCGACGGTGCCGTGCCCAGGTCGATCCGCCCGCACATCGAGGTCATGAGGAGGTCGGCGATGTGGAGGCCGAGCCCCGAGCCCGGAAGGTCCTGCGTGGAGGCCGACCGGTAGTAGGGCCTGAGTACGGAGAGTAGTTCCCCGGCGGGAATGCCGGGTCCCTCGTCGCAGATCGTGAGCACGCCGTGGTCCGCCTCCTGGCGCGTCTCCGCTGTCATCTTGCCCTCCGGGGCATACTTCTCCGCGTTGCGGAGGACGAGCACCAGGCACTGCCGCAGCCGGACGGGATCGCCGCGCACGATGATCCGCGATGGCGTAGCGACCACCGTGCGCGAAGCCACGGACGGTGCGCTCAGCAGCGCCCGGTGCAGCAGGTTCGAGATCTCGATGTCCTCCTCGGCCGCGGCAGGCCAGGCGGTGGGGTCGCCGTCGATGACGAGCATCAGGTCGGCGACGACGTGCTGCATCACCTCCACCGAGTCGAGAATCGCGCTGATCGACATGGTGTCCTCCTGGCTCGTGACGGCGGTCTCGAGTAGCTGGGCGTGCCCGCGGATCGTGGTGAGCGGGCCGTACAGCTCGTGATGCACCGAGACCAGCAGCAGGCGCCGCATACGGTCCAGCCGCTGCCTCGCCGACTTGTCCACGAACACGGCCGTGAGCAGCTGGGAGCCTCCAGGGCCGGAAGCGGCCGAGCATGAGACCTCCACCCACAGCAGACGCCCGTTCCGGGTGGTCAGCCTGGGCGTGCCGGTCAGCCCGTCGGCGAGTTCGACCGGGGAGCCGTCGGCGTAGGCGAGGGTGAAGAGTTCCTCGCTGCGGCGGCTGATCGCCTCGTCCGCCGGGATGCCCGTCAGCGCGGCCATCGCGGAGTTCCACACCTCGACCCGCCCCGACGCGTCGAGCACCAGGATCGCGACGTCCGAATGGTCGATGGCCGCGCTGAGCCGTGTGCGACCGACCTCGAGCTCGTGGGCCGCCCAGGTGTTGGCCCAGTAGGCGCCGAGCGCCCCGGTCGTCCCCCTGATCGCTCCTCCCAGGAGCCCGGACAGCGTCCAGGAACTCAGGTACAGGCCGGTGATCCGTGTCCATCCCATCAGCAGGTAGCCGGCGACGCGCCCGCCGGGGGCCTCCAGCGGGAAGTGCACGCCGGCGCGCCAGCCGCCGGGCAGGGCGTCCCGGTCGACGAGGTGCGGATGCGGTCGCGATGCGAGCCGTTCGAGCCAGTCCAACTCCTCCGGCCGCCGGCGGTGGCGGGTGATGCCCTCGGCGCAGGCTTTGATCCATATATCGCCCGTCGGAAGGGACGTGTGCAGCCAGAGCACATCGGATCTCGTGATCTTGTACAGATCGCCGACGAAGGGGGCGAGGTCCGCCGGCTCCGCATTCCGGTGGGCCATGACGTAGGGCAATTGCAGCAGTCGCTCCGCCGTGCTGAGCGCCGTCTCCCGGGTTCTCAGGACAAGGGTGTCGAAATAGTGGACGGCGGCCGGGAGAACGGCGAGGAACGCCCACATGACGTCCCCGGTCCGCGCGGCCTTGAGGACGAGGAAGGCGAAACCGGCGGCGCAGGCCGCCTCCACCAGGTCCTTCGCGCTCAGCGGAGCGTGCGCGGACCGGCTCATGATCGCGACGATCAGCAGTGCGGCCGCCAAGAGGAGGGCAACCTGCGCCGCGCTCGGCGCCCGGCTGGGCAGCCCCGCGGGGCGGGCTGTCACAAGGCCGGTGACGGCCAGGGTGAGCAGGGTCTCGATCGCGTCCAGCGCGATCCTCCACCGCCTCCCGCGCAGCAGCACGGCCTCGCCGAGCAGGACGACCGCAGCGCCCGCCGGTGCGACGAGCCAGTACGGGACGAGGCAGTAGGCCAGGGGGGCGGCGAAGGCCACCAGGGACGTGGTCGCCGAGGGCGGCCGTGAGGAACAGACGGCGGTTCGGTCAGAGACGGGCTGCGAGAGCCTCATGCCGCCCCTGCGCCGGGAAACGCGTCCCGTGCTCTCCGGCGGCGATTGAAGCGTCTTGACATGGTGGCTGAGTTGGGCATGGCATCCAGGAACGTTGCGGGCCGTCTTCGATGCGGAGACCTTCGATGCGGGGACCGAGTCGAGGTCGGGCGAGGCCTTCTGACGCGTCGCCACAGACGATCGTCCGCACACTGCCCGGCGCTGCAACGGATCGGTCCCGTCTGATGGCTAGTCGTCTCACTCTGCGGGACCACGGCGATTTCAAGGTGGTTCGTCTGGCGGGATCATGGGAGTTGTCGAAGCTTCCATCACCCGAACAAGAAGGTCCATCGGTGTCGGTCACGCATGTCCGCTCGTTGCCGTGTCTGCTGGAGGCCACCCTGGGAGGGCCCGCAACTACCGGGAGTTGGGGCCACCAGCGATCTGGAGCACCGACCTGGCCGGCGGCGACAAGGTGAAGCCGCAGTACGCGGCCCGCCTGGCGGTGATCCGCCGGGACGTCGCCGACCGCCCCGGACAAGCTGTCAGCAACGACATCGTCATGATGGTGACCAGCCGCGTCACGATGACCAGCGTCGTCACGACCGCCCGTCACCCAACGACTTTGCGCCGGCCACGATCTCCCGTCTGGAGCAGGGGCGCAGCGCCGGGCTCGACGTGATGAAGGCGAGGTCGCGGGTGCCGGGATGCCCGCTCAGACTTTGGCGGCGTTACTAGGGTTGGCGGGCCTCCTGGGGCCACGGTGGTCACTGGAGTGGCACCCGTTCCCGCGGCCGGGGCGGCAGGTCTACGAACAACCCGTCTATGTCGGTGCACAACGCCAAGGCGTCCTCGCCGGGTTATTGCGGTGTGCCGGTGTCCGACGAGCAGCCAACGCGGCGGAAACCCTGGGGCCCACGTCCACCGCCGCTGCCACGGATCGTCTGCTCGGCCCGGACGGCCGGTCGTCATCCTCCCGACCCTGTCTGCCGGCTGGTGTCGAGTGCGCGCTGATAGCGCTTCGTCAGGTTGTGCAGGGCGTCGACCAGTTCCGGGGAATCCACGATCGTGAAGTCGGCGTCCAGCAGTCCTAGATAGAGGGCGAGCATCTCCGGATGGTCCGAGCCCGGCTCGAACGCGCACCGGTCTTCGCCGAGGGGCTCCACCTCCATGGGGATCGGCAGCCGACCCCGCACGTATGCTGCCGGCGCGTGCACGATGACCCGTGCCCGGTACCGCCAGGTCGCCTCGCCGACTCCGCGCGCCACCTGCGCCGTGATCTTCTGGTCGGACGGCAGCGCGCGGGGCTTGAAGCGCGGCCCCGTCGGCGTCCGCGGCTCGATCCGATCGACCCGGAAGGTGCGCCAGTCGTCCCGGTCCAGGTCCCAGGCCACGAGGTACCAGCGCCGCCGGTCGTTCACCAGGCGGTACGGCTCGACCGAGCGCCGGCCGGACGCGCCGGAATGCGTCCGATAGTCGAACCGGAGCCGCTCATGGTCCCGGCATGCGCTCGCGATCACAGTCAGGACGTCCGGGTCCACCTGCGGGCCGCGCGACGGCATCGGCAGCGCGTACGACTGGAGGGTGCTGACCCGGTGGCGCAGCCGCGCGGGAAGCACCTGCTGCAGCTTCGCCAGCGCACGCATCGAGGTCTCCTCGATGCCGGCGATCGAGCCGTTCGCGGCGGTGCGCAATCCGACGGCGACCGCCACGGCCTCCTCGTCGTCCAGCAGGAGCGGCGGCAGGGCACGGCCCGTGCCGAGCCGGTACCCGCCGGCGACGCCCGGACGCGCGTCGACCGGATAGCCCAGCTCGCGCAGCCGCCGGATGTCATTTCGGACGGTGCGGGTGGTGACGCCGAGCCGCGCGGCGAGCTCGGTACTGGTCCAGTCGCGTTGAGCCTGCAGCAAGGACAGCAGACGCAGCAGCCGCGCCGAAGTCTCCAACATTCTTCGATCCTGACGACAAACTAGGAAAGAGCCTTTCCTTTATTATTCCTAGCCTTCTCGCGGTGAGCACAAGAGCTCCCCTGCTCCCAGCTCGGCCCTCCGGCCGATACCAGCCCGGTCGACACAAGGAGAAGCGCCATGAGCGACGGCATCCAGCCCTTCCGCATCGACATCCCTCAGACGGACGTCGACTACCTGCACGACCGGCTCGCCGGCGCCCGCTGGCCCGGCGAGCTGCCCGGCGTGGAATGGGCCCGCGGCGTCCCGCTGGCCTACCTGAAAGAACTCGCCGAGTACTGGCGCACACAGTACGACTGGCGTGCCCAGGAGGCGCAGCTCAACCAGTACCCGCAGTTCACCACCGAGATCGACGGGCAGCGCATCCATTTCCTGCACGTCCGATCCGACCAGCCCGGCGCCAAGCCGCTGCTGATCACCCACGGCTTCCCGAGCTCCGTCGCCGAGTTCATGCACCTGATCGAACCGCTGGTCAACCCGGTGGATGGTCAGGCTTTCCACGTCGTCGCGCCGTCCCTGCCCGGGTACGCCTTCTCGACCCCCCTCGGCGGGACGGGCTGGGCGAGGGGCCGCACCGCACGCGCCTGGGTCGAGCTGATGCGCCGGCTCGGCTACGAGCGGTACGGCGTGCACGGCGGCGACGTCGGCGCGGCCGTGTCCGGCATGGTCGCCGCCTTCGATGGCGGGAAGGTCACCGGCGTCCACGTGGTCACCGATCCGTTCACCGCCTCCGGCGTCGCCACCTTCATACCCGGCATGGCGGACCGGCTGGACGAGAACGACCCGGTCGACAAGCTGATCCTGGACCGGATGGAGGCATTCGTAAAGGAAGGTTCCGGATACCTGGCGATCCAGAACAGTCGGCCGCAGACGATCGGCTACGGCCTGGTCGACTCGCCGCTGCTCCAGCTCGCCTGGATCGCCGAGAAGTTCCACGAGTGGACCGACCTGCCGGTCGACCGCGACCAGCTGCTCACCACGGTCAGCCTGTACTGGTTCACCGGCTCCGGCGCCACCGCCGCGCATAGCCTTTACGAGCAGGCGCATTCCTCCGACTGGGCCGCACCGTCCGGCGTACCGCAGGGATTCGCGGTCTTCGGCGCGGACGACACCGTCCGGAAGCTCGTCCCCGCCCCGGCCGGCGCGCACTGGAGCAAGTTCGAGCGGGGCAAGCACTTCCCGGCGATGGAGGCCCCGGCCCAGCTGGCAGCCGACCTGCGGGCCTTCTTCGGACCGCTGAAGTGACCGATGTGCTGAGCCGGCGTGGCCTCAACCGGGCCACGCTGGCTCGCCAGCACCTGCTGGAACGCGCGCCGACCGGGGCCCTCGAAGCGATCGAGCACCTGGGCGGCATGCAGTCCCAGGCGCCCCTCGCCCCGTACGTAGGACTGTGGACCCGCCTCCAGAACTTTGCGGCGGACGAGCTTTCGTCACTGACCGAGCAGCGCCAAGTAGTCCGGCTGAGCCTGATGCGCAACACCGTGCACCTCGTCAGCGCCCGCGACTGCCTGGACTGGCGCCTGCTGTTCCAAGAACTGCACGCCGCTGCGTTCACCGGCCATTTCCGCCGCGGCATCCAGGGAGTGGACTTGGACGCCCTCCTCCACCAAGCGAACCGGCTGCTGAAAGAACAGCCTCGCACCCGCGCCGAGCTAGGCAAGGTGCTGGCAGAACGCTGGCCGGACGCCGACCCGGCCACACTGGCGTACGCGGCAACCCACCACATCCCGCTGTGCCAGGTCCCACCGCGGGGCGTTTGGGGCAAGAATGGCCCTGCGGCATGGGCGCCGGTGCAGAACTGGCTCGGCGCGCCCCTGCGCCCGGTACCGGTGGACGTGCTAATACTCCGCTACCTCGGCGCATTCGGCCCGGCACAGGTCGCGGACATCCAGGTGTGGTCCGGACTGACCCGCCTGCGCGAGGTCGCAGAGCGCCTTCCGCTGCGGACGTTCCGCGGCCCGGACGGCCAGACCCTGTACGACCTCCCCGAAGCGCCCCGCCCTTCTGAGCACATGCCTGCCCCACCACGGTTCCTGCCCGAATACGACAACCTCCTGCTGTCGCACAAGGACCGCACTCGAGTGATCCTTGACAACCGCCCGGTACCGCTCCCGCCGGGCAACGGGGCCACCACCGGCACCTTCCTGGTCGACGGCACATGGCAGGGCACCTGGCGAATCCGAAACCAATCCCTCTACATCCAACCGTTCACCGAACTACGCCGAGATGATCGCGAAGCGCTGCTGCGCGAGGCCGCCCAGCTGTGCACTTTCCTTCAAGCGGCGCACGACATTGTCGTCGGCACCGTGCCCTGACCTGGGGCGTGGGCTGCGGAGGGCTGCCGGATGCGGCCACTAACGGTGTGTAAACCGGGGGCGCCATCGGGTCGTCCTAGATGCGTCGGGTGCTCCCCTCGATGAGTTCAGACCGTGGTGGGACGGAGGCACGGTGCCGGATCGAGGCCCTCGTTTCGCTTTGAGATGACGTTGCGAGGACGTGATGGCACTGCAGGAAATCCCGCGCCCGGACTACATCGGCGTCGAAGTGGATTCCGCCGACGCTGAGATTGCCCTACGCCTCTTGCGGTTCTTCCTTCGGGAGGGCGAGAGGGTGGTGGCCCTCGCGACGACCGTCAAAGCGCTCCCTACGCTCACTCACATCGTCATCACCGAGCGCCGGGTCCTTGGGTTCTCCGTCGCCGAACTCGCCCGGGAAGGCCCGCGCCAGGAAACCGACATCACGACGATCGCTTCCGTCGAGATGCGGAAGTCGTACAAGCAGCGCTGGTTCTTCGTGATCGTGGACAGAGCAGGCGCCGATACCGATTTCGGCGACGTGCACGACCGGGACGCACCACGCCTTACCAAGATCGTCCAAGACCTTGTCGGGCGGCAGGCACACCCCCGCCCGGAGGCTGCCGTCCCGGCACCGCACACGCCGAGGATTAGCGCGGGGACGCCTATGTCACCACCCGCCGCACCCGTCACGCCGCCGCCCCTGTCCTCGCCGCCGCCGTTGCCACCGCCCGTGCCCTCGCCTGCGGTCGTCCCGGCTGCGCCCCATCCGACCGGGTGGCGTTACAACCCGCCGCCCACCTGGCCTACGCCGCCCCCAGGCTGGACGCCACCGCCCGGATGGATGCCTGATGCGAGTTGGCCGCCCGTACCGCCGGGCTGGCAATTCTGGTCACCCGTGCCCGTTCAGACCATGCCGCCCCGGAGGAGCCGGCAGCCCCTGGCGCACCAGGTGGTCGAAGCGCCTGTTCCCCCCACGTCCGGGGCGGCGCCGCCTCCACTCGAGCCATTCGGCGGATCCAGGGGCAGGGCGGGGTTCGGCAACCGCAGGCAGCGAATCGAGGAACTCGAGGCTGAAAACGCCGAACTGCGCGGATGGCTCCAGCGGCTAGGAGGCTTGGAGGCACCCCAGGTAGCGGCGGAACTGAAGCGAATACGCGACGAGATCGCCGACGCAGAGCGCAAGCGCACAGAACTGCGCAACGAGTTGCGGCGCGTCCGCATCTCGATCACCGAGACAGAGGACCTCGCCCTCCTACAGGAGGCGGGTGTTTACGAGTACCAGCATCCGCTGGCCGACGTCGTCGCCTACAAGGCCGAGTTGGCGAAGGTGAAGGATCGCATCAAGGCCATGGCGCGAACCGGTAAGGCGGTCGTCGGCGCCACGAACTGGACGGTGAACGGTTCGGGGGCACAGGGCGGCAAGATGGTGCGGGACTTCTCCAAGCTGATGCTGCGCGCCTACAACGCCGAGGCCGACAACCTGGTCCGGACGATGCGGCCCTACAAACTGCAGTCGGCGATCGAGCGGCTCGACAAGAGCGCACAGACGATCGAACGGCTCGGCAAGACCATGGACATCCGGGTCAGCCGAGAGTACCGGTCGATCCGTGTCGAGGAACTGCGTCTGACCGCGGACCATCTGGCCAAGGCCGAAGAGGAGAAGGAACGGGTCCGGGCCGAGCGCGAGCGTCAGCGCGAGGAGGAGAAGGCACGCAAGGAGTTCGAGCGGGAGAAGGCCCGCCTGCTCAAGGAGCGCTCGCACGTCGAGTCGGCGCTCGCGCGCCTGGAGGCAAACGGCGACACGGGCGGCGCCGCCGACCTCCGGGCGAAACTCGCCGATGTGGAGTCGGCGATCTCCGACGTGGAGGGCCGCGCGGCCAACGTCCGAGCCGGGTACGTTTATGTGATCTCCAACATCGGCGCGTTCGGCGAGCGCATGGTGAAGATCGGGATGACCCGGCGCTTGGAACCGATGGACCGCGTCCGCGAGTTGGGCGATGCATCAGTGCCCTTCCGGTTCGACGTCCACGCCCTCATCTTCAGCGATGACGCAGTCGGGCTGGAGAACAGCCTCCATCAGTCGTTCGCGCAACGCCGTGTCAACCAGGTCAACCTTCGCAGAGAGTTCTTCTACGCGACGCCCGCCGAGGTCCGCGAGGTGCTCGAGCAGATCGCGGGTAACCATCTCCTGGAATACAACGAGATACCCGAGGCCCTCGAATATCGCGCCGGCAAATCCGCCTGACAAGATGGCTCCGATCACCCAGTCGGCAGGCGAAAGGATCGGCCGACCACGGGGGCCCACTGGCCACGCTGACGTGCTCAGCGACGGCCGCCTTGGCGTTTGTGCGGGTTGCGTGCCCAAAGGGCGCTGCTGTGGGAAGAGGGAGCGGCGTACGCCGGGGTGATCATAACCATTTGCACATGCCGCCATCAACCTCGATCGGCGATGTCTACCGCCTGGCTCCAAAGACGCGGGATAGATCTTCTCGCGCCGGTTCGAACCAAGTACGGAAAACCGCGCGCATGGCTGCACCGGTGGCGGGCCGCGAACGTGACCGTCCCGCAACCGGCGCAGTCCAGGCCCGGGAGCAGACACTCGGTGACTTTCCGGACGATCTCGATGTCGATGACCTGCGCCCACCGGGCTCCACCGGGCCCGCGCCGTTCAGGGAGCGGTGACAGGACCGGCATTCGATCGGCGGATCCGCGGTCTTCCACTCGTCGGGGTCGGGGTCACGTTTGGGTCCTTTGCCCTGGTGGCCGGGCTGCCCGCCGCGCTTGCGGTCCTTGCGCCGCTTCCGTTGCGACTCCTGCCGGGCCCTGCACGCGGCCTTGGCCCCAATGCACTCCTTCGGGGAAGGAGTGCCCGAGTCGCTGCTGTCCATCGACAGCCGACGCTCCAACTCCGCAACCCTCAACTCCAGGCGGCGCTCCCGCTCCGCCGACGCCTCCACCCGGGATGGCAGAGCCTCGACCTGCGCCTGCAGCACCGCGAGCTGCTCGTCCTTCGCCTCGATGACAGCCGGCAGCCGCAACACAAGCGGCTGCTCGCCCAACTCATCGGACACAAGCCGTAAGGCTGCTCGGCCCGGACCCGAACCTCAAGCAGCCGAGCCCGTCGGCGTGTCGCCATTCAGATCCCGTGAATGGACACATCCTCTCGGTAAGGGCGTCGGCCGAAAAATCGCGTCGATCGGTTGCCATATCTCCGGAAGGCCGGACAGTGCTCCCTAGGCGACAGGCCTACACGGTTGGTCACTGCGAAGCGGCGGCAGTGTGCCCAGTGATCTCTCGACAGGATGGAGCGGCCTTCATGGCAGATTCGGACGAGACCTACCGCTCGTACGAGAGGTACTTCGAGACGAAAAAGTATGCACAGCGGTATCCACGGCCGAATCGCCTCGCTCTCGAGCGCATATTGCGCGCTCTTTCGCCTGGCGCAACATTGATCGACATCGGTGCAGGGCACGGTCGTTACAGCATCGCCCTCGCAGAACAGGGCTACACCGTCGTAGCTGTGGAAAGAAGCGACGCGGCCCGCGAACAGCTTACCGAAACGGCATTACGACGAGGCCTGAGTGACAAGCTTCTCTGCTTCAAGGAACTCGAGGACGTTGATCCGAAACTGGCCGAAAAGAGCGAGCTCTCACTCTTGTTCTTCGGCGTCCTCTCGCACATGGCCTTCAAGGAGCGAGAACTCGCACTGAAAACCATCCATAGCATGATGGGCGAACAGGCGAATGTGATCGGATCGGTGCCCTGCACGTTCCGGAGATACAAGAGTGAACGGGTCAACGCCAGGATCGACGACTTCGGAGACGCTCCGCGATTCTTCTATACGCACCATCTCGACGGAGCCGCGTACGAGTTCGCTTACACCGCGTTTTCGCCACAGCAGTTGCGCGCGGAGTTCGCACTCCACGGCTGGGAGTCCGTGCAGATGAAGACAGAGTCGGTACTGAGCGAGCGAAAGGTGGCACGGAATCGATTTATCGGCGCGGTGGACGCGATGGTCTCTCGAATGACACCCTGCCGATTCTCGCATGCCATCTTCTTTCATATTCGACCTGCAGACGATGCACCTCAGAGCTGACCACTCTACCCAAAAGCCGCATTCACCGCAAAGGCATTCGTATGCGAGCGCGCCCTGTGCTGCGCTGGCCTCGACTGAACCGCAGCAGATGTCGTCCCGACCAGACCCTACTTCTGGAGTACGTCGATGCCAAGCGCACCCCTAAATGGCGAAGTCCGAAATTCCGTCCTGGTGGCCGAGAATCTGGCCATACAAGAGGCCGTCGACAGCGGCGGACAGTTGGGCTCTCCACGCTTCCGCTCGCATTCGGCAAAAGTGGACTGCCGGCCCATTCGATACTCAAATCCCAGCTCGCAACCGCCGTCGACCTCAACGCTTACGGAGCTCTCGGCGGCGAGGCCAACCGGTCATAGGTCACACAGACCCCATACACACTCCCTGTGTCAACCTCAGGCAGCGTTGGGGGCGTTGAGGGCTGCCGCGGCTCCGTGTTTGGCGGGGTCGTACGGGGTGCCGTCGAGCCAGCATCGCCAGATCACGCGGATCCATGCGCGGGCAAGAATTCGGATGGCGTGTGCGTGGTCTTTGCCGCCGGCTCGTGCATCGGCATAGATCTTGGCGGCCCAGGGACTGGAGCGTCGGCTGTGGCCACGAGGTCTCCGGTGTTTCTGGTTCTTCTTGGTCGATGAACGCTCTACCGGAGACCTCGCTGTTTAAGGATCACGACACACCGTCACACACCAGACTTCGAGACAGGCCCTAGTTCTCCCTGGCCATCAGCTGCACGTGGGCGATGATCTCCTTCAGCTGTGCCGGCGGGAGCGTCCTGGTCAGCAGGGTGGCCTGGAAGTATGTGTGCTCGCTCTTGCCGTCCGTCCCGTGGCCGTCCGCAATGAGCTCCTTCTTCATGATCTCCCAGTCCGACCACTCCTCCTTGAGGAAGGCTTCGAGTGTGTCGCGGAACACGGCGTAGCCGCTGGCCACCGTGGTCTCCGGCCAGTCCTCGTCGTCCGCGCCGAGCAGGCACAGCAGGTCGCGGTTCTTGCCGGTCTCCTTACCGATCCGGTCAGCCAGGTTCTTGTCTGTCTCGTCGGGTTTGCGCTCGGCGTTGTGCCTGTCCCCGTCGAACACCACATAGGTTGGGATGCCGAGTGTGGTGAGGATGGCGTATGGCAGCCGGAGGTTCTGCTTGCCTTCGACATTTACCACCATGATGCCGTTGGTGTTCAACGGGTCCTCGCGGTAACCGCAGCCTTCGAGGACGCCCTTGTCGCTGACGCCCTCCACCAGAACGACGGCGCGGGCGAACATGGCCTCCGGGATGTCCGTCAAGTAGGCCCGCGCGATCTTCCGAGCGAGTTCCACGTCGCTGATCTTCATCCCAAGCAGATCCTTGACGGCCTGCTGCGTGCCGGAGTCGACGTGGACGGACGGGGCGCCGTCCTCCTTCGTGCGCGTCATACGGCGGATCTGATGAAACCCGTCCGTCTCCAGGAAGTAGGGGCTGTGTGTGGCGTAGGAGATCTGGATTCCGTGCTGCGGCCCCGTGGCGAGCCTGCGCAGCACCGACGCGAAGGTCCGGGCCTGGACAGGATGCTGGAAGAGCTCCGGCTCCTCGATCGCCAGGAACACCGTCCGGCTCGCCTCGGCGGCCTTCCGCTCTGCCAGCACCCGCAGCGCAGTGATGAGCACCGCCCGCTGGAAACCATGCCCCTGCTGATCAACACGGGTGTTGGCGGTCCCGTCCTCCACCGACACCTGGAACAGGGGCTGTGGCACGCGCATCTCGGGAATGTGCGAACTGACGCGCAGCCTGCGGCCCCGGGTGAGCTGCTCGACCTCGCGGGTCAGCTCGTTCGAGAGTTCATGCAGTTGCGCCTCGAAGTGCTCGGCGTGGATCTTGCCGCGATCGTCGTTGAACACCGCCTGAAGATCGAGCATGTCCCGCTCGGCTTGGCCGCGGTCCACGGCCTGGTCCATGATCCGGCCGATGATGGAGCCTTTCACATCACGCCCCTCCTCGACGGCCCGCAGGTCCGCGCTGACGAACACGTAGTCGAACAGCCCGGTCATCTTCGCCTGTCCGGCGAAGCCGAAGAAGTGGGTGTCGGCGGGCAGTTCCACCGCTTCGAGCCGGTCTCGATGTCCTTGAGGAGTTCGAGGAACCGCCACAGCCTGCGCAGGTTGGTGACTCTCATGGTCAGCGTTTCCTGTTCCCGGTCCTCCTACGAGTCCCCGGTCTCCTCGCCGAAGATAACTTCGAACGTGTCGATGGCCCGCCATTTATCCGTGCTTCCTGATGCCCCGTTCCTTCGAATTCGTCCGCAATTATAAATGCGGACGTGGTGTCGGTCAGACTTTTGTCGCTCCGGTGCGACTTGTGCTTTCCTACACGACGTCGTATACCGCGTCGGCCGAGAAACACCTGGGATGCATACAGGAGGGTGGTCGACGTATTGAGGAGATGGTCGACGCGATCACAAGCCACTTCGAGCGTTTCCTGGCTTGGACGGTCGGCGCTCTCTTAACTGCGGATACTCGCGCTTTTCCAGCCGTCAGTCCGGTGGGCGATCCGGTTCGGGGCGGGGTGCCGGGGCGGGCGGTGGTGCCGGGGTGGGTGGCGCTGCGGGGCCGGGCCATGGTGCGACGGGTGCTCCGGGACGGGGCGTGGCGGCGCCCAGAGCAGGGGCCGGGGCCTCGGCCGGCCGGTCGACGGTGATCGTGAGGCGGTCCAGGTAGGCGACCTGCAGTGCGGCCAAGACGAGCAGCGCGAGGACGAGCACGGCGAGCGGGGTCGCGAACCCGAGTGAGACGCCGGGGGCGGAGTACTGGCCCAGTTGGCTGACAAGTGCGACAGGTGCCGTCATGGTGTCGCGGCTCGTTCCGACCAGCAGTGGCCAGAGCAGTTCCTGCGCGTTGATCAGGACCGTCGCGCCGCCGAGGAGGACGGCCAGCGGAAGCGCCGGCACCGCGACGGTGCGCAGGAAGCCGCCGGCGGCCGGGGCGCCGGCCGCCATCTGCGCCTGCCACGCGGCCGCCCGGCCGCGGCAGAACAGCGTCAGCACGACCAGCGCGGGGACGCTGATCAGCGTCGGCGGGATCAGACTGCCGAACGTATCGATCAGGTCGAAGCTGCGGGCGTTCTCGAAACCGCTGATGCTCAGCGGCCCGATGCCGACGAACAGCCACGGCGCGAACGGCAGCAGCAGCCATTCGCTCCTGCGGCCCAGCGGGCGCAACCCGCCGATGCCCAGTGCGCCGAGGAACGCGGCGCCGACCGAGACCAGCGCGCCCAGCAGCGGCGGCACCCACGTGTTGACATACGTCCTCGCGTCGGCGGGGGACGCGGCGCCGCGCGGGCCCTGCGAGGAGAACAGCGCCGACAGCCAGGGCCACGCACCGACCAGCACGACGGCCAGGACGGCGAGCAACGCCGCTGCGGCGATCACGATGCGGCCCGGGCCGACCGGCCGTCCGGCGGGATCCGCCGGAGCGAGGTCGATGCGCAGTGCGGTGGTGATCGCGACGAGCGTGGCCGCGATGCCCAGGACTCCGAGGATCAGCCCCGTCACCGTGGCCAGAGCCGCG